>JACRGV010000153.1 GCA_016212215.1 Nitrospirota bacterium | reverse complement strand
CGAAATCCTTGCACCTGCGGAGCTGAGGGAAGAGGTGATTTGCCAGATGAGAGAGATGCTGAGGAAATATGGAGATGTGTAGTGACATATCATCAGTTACATTTTACAGACTGACAAAAGGCTGTCAGTGGCTTGTGTTATCTTTAAATGAGAACGGTGGGGAAAGGAGGGGCTATGGAATAACATTCAAGATAAAATAACTTAATGCCCCTTTTAAATTAAGAAATTCGGGGGACACATTACTCAATAGATGTTTTCAGTTCCATTTATACAAAAAAACCTTCGGGAAGGAGATAGTGACAATGATGGAAGAAACAGTATATGTTGAACCAATATTAATAACCTTTAATGATCTGAAGTCTCTCTATGAGGTCAAAAAAGATTCTATTCAACATAGAATAGATGAGCTTAGAAAAGGGTGGAATAAAAGTAATGAAGGGGTCTTCGCTGAACTTTGCTACTGCATTCTCATCGCAGGCACAGGTGCTGAGAAAACCCTTCAAGTGGTGACTGGCTTAGAAAAGGAAAAGTTGCTTTTTCATGGGACGAAGCAAAAGATTGATCGCTATATATCTGAAAATAACTATGGAGTATCCGACAAGAAAGTTGAATCGATCTTGAAATGGCGAAAACAATTCAGCAATAACGGGTCTATACGGATAAAACAAGTACTAGAAAACAGATTTCTAAAACAAAAAGTCTGGGATATTCATGGGGCAAGAGAATACTTAGTTTCATTAAATGAAGAAATAGGGAAAATGGGGATAAGATGGAAAGTGGCAAGCCAATTCCTCAGAAATGTTGGGATAGGCTTAGGGCATGATATAGCAGTCCTCGATACACATATAAGGAAAGATTTAGATAGATTAGAATATATTAATGACATAAATAGCCCTTCCTTATCCAAGGAGAAATACCTCGAATTTGAAATAGGAATGATCAATCTTGCAAGAGATACTGGAATTCCAATGGATGATCTTGATTTTTTACTTTGGTCAAACCATACAGGGATGATAATCAAGTAGGCGTAGAATTCGGGTGACACCTTACTTATCCTCCCTGAGCTATATAATATATTAGACTTGGATAGTTCTATCAAGCGTAGCGGCGCAGGCCGTTGGGTATCGGAACATAAAGTACGGAAGGCCGCTGAGTGGATTCGCAATCACCTGTAATGGATTATAGGAACGCAAATTCAAGCGAGCATGTTGTAGACATTTTTATATGCAGTGTTTTATAACGGAATATAAAGGGTACCCTGAAGTAATGGTAAAGCATTGCGGAAGTTTGAAATTTCAGGACGGTGAGCTGGATAATATATTGGAAGAGATACAGAGGCTAAGGGAGATAGAAGAATTAAGTTTTGCAAATATGTATCAAATATGATACTCTAATCATAAAAATTAGAGGAGGCAGACATGGCTACAAAAATGGTTAAACCCAAAAATATCTCAGATGATTTCCTCGGGCTGGTTACATTTGGGAGTCTGATAGCCAATATATTTCAGATTGTCTCTAAAAATAGACTCGAAGATCAACATCAAAATTTAAAGGCATACGCAGCCAACCTAAAGCAGCATTATGACAACATGATAGGGCGTTATGAGCAGGTCTCAAGTGCCTATGTGTCAATGAAGAGTGTTAATACGGCCTTGTATAAGGAGATACAAACCCTTAACGATGTAGTCGCCGAGTTACACAAAGAAAATAACAGACTTATAAGGGAAGTAGACATTCTTAAAGAGGAGAAGCTTAGATTAAAGACTTCCATGGCTGGGGTGTCTATCAAGAATAAGAGACGCATAGTAAAGAAGGGGAAGAATGCTTAATATTGATTCAATGCTTAACTCCTCATTAAAGAATCTTAGCCGCTACAAGAAACAGACAAAGGAAGCTGAACAAATCCTTGACCTTCAATTTGCTCCGGTATTAATCGAATATCTATTAGCCGCTATTAGCGGCCGCCATTTTTCAACATCCGTAAAACGTCTCGTTTTGAAGAAAAAGATACATATTCGGAACGAAGAAGACCCCAATAGGGTTATCGCATGGGCTATTGCACAGAGAATCAGAGAGGCAAGAGAACGGCAAGAGTTAAGACAGGAAGACCTTTCAAAGTTGACCGGAATAGCAAGGCCCAATATAGTCCGTTTAGAACAAGGGTGCCATGTGCCTTCACTTACAACCTTAAGGAAGATTGCAGAGGCACTGCATCTTGACATAACACTTTTAACGGCACAGCCAGTGGTTAATCAAGAAGAGATGCATGAATTTACTGGATTGGCGGAAAGCGGTATTGCAGAATGGGGGGATACCCTTGAAGAGGAGGATAGGAAAGATTGACACTTATACAGCCAAGGACAGGGGACATATTTCTTGCAGACCTTAATCCAGTAAAAGGCTCAGAACAAGGCAGGGAGCGGCCGGTTATTGTATTTCAGAATCCTGATTTAAGCAGATTTACATCAACCCTGATTTGCATTCCTCTGACAACAAACCTTTCCCGCAAAGCTCTCCCAGGCACATGTTTTATAAAGAAAGGGGACGGAGGCATTCTCCATGATTCCGTTGCCTTATGCTTTCAATTAAGGGCAATAGATAAGAGCCGTCTGACAAAGAAATATGGGAGATTGACACCTTTAACCTTGAATGCATTATCCGGAGCAGTTCTTTCGGCTATGGGAATTGATCTGGAAGATGATAGCTGATGTTGCAAGTAACAGAATATAACACTGAAAACTATCCTCACTCGCCTCCCTGACACTCCAGACCTTCTCAATATATTGAACCCTTCCTAACATGTATCTGTAATATTTATATCTTCCAGGATTCTTTTTGTAGTAGCCCTGATGATCAATGCAGACCTACTCAATTTCAAACTCCAATGGGTACTTTATTACAGTGTCGCCGCTTTCCGGTACCGTGAGGAATTTCCATGTCTGGATGCGTTTTAAAACCTGTTGTTCAAATATCCGGTCATGGACTGTGCTTGATTCGATTCGTGCTGAGACAATATCTCCGTTTGGTGCAATTGTAAATTCTATTACGACGGTACCTTTTAATGACTGGTTGTCCCTAATGGCCTTTTTGTAGATAAAGTAAATGCTTCCTCTGTGGGAGGCAAGTACTGCTTTTATTGACTCCTTATTTCTCCTTTTAGATGATCCATTTCCTGTAACAATGCCCTTGTCTTCAAGCATTATATTTCCATGTTCGCCACTTCGACCTATTGTTAATCCCACATCATCTTTCAACAGGATTGAACCTGTGATCTCTCTAATTCTTTCGATATTATTTCTGTCTAGCTGTAAAGAGGCAGTCTTTCCTTCTGCTTCGCCCCATGTTGCTGAAATTTTCAGAGACGGGGCATATATGGCATTTTTTATATCATCATAATCTACAATCTTATCAACTAACCTCCCTGGACCAATTGCCTTCATCAAACCTGCATTTAATGCAACTGCCCTGTTAAATTCTATATTAATATGTGTTACTGCAGATGCTGCAATCTGACAATGGAGCCCTGTTGCAGCCTTAGCAAAAAGGACTGACCTAACACATTGAACATATGTAAAATAAACTGTAAGTAAAATGGTGAGCATGTTTTTCAATGGGAAGCCCTCTGGTATAAGGGAAAAGTATAATACAATGAAGTGACAAAGGTAGGTCAGTTTAACCGTTAGTATTTACCGGTGCCATATCATGGTGTAAAGAATGGTTTGACAACAATCTCCAGGAATATATAAAATATGCCGATGGAGGGAAGATTATGGCGGGTCAGTCTAAAAAAGATGTGGACAGGGAAAAGAAGATACACAGGCTCCTCTCCATCCTTAGAATCCTTGATATACGTAAACAATGTACTCCTAAAACCCTGGCAGAGGATTTCGGTACTACGGAGCGGAATATCTACAGGGATATAAGCACCAT
>JACRGV010000152.1 GCA_016212215.1 Nitrospirota bacterium | reverse complement strand
GAGGGGGCTACGTTGATTCCCTCCCCTTCAAGGGGAGGGGTAGGGTGGGGATGGGGTTGATTTTCGGATGAACTCCCATGAACCGAGGGTTCACAAAGGGCCATGAAAATCAGCGGGACAAGAAAGTCCCGCCTATCCTCGTAGAAAGGGATAGGCGGGGTTTTCTTACCCCGCCGGAAGGGATTTTCGGATGAAGACTTCGGCTATAAGAATTTCCGTTTTAAAAGACGTTAAGCGTATTGTTATAAAGATCGGGAGCAGGGTGCTTGCTTCTACAGGGAGCGGTCTGAACTCGCGGCGGATTAAGAGGATTGCACGGGAGATTGGGGAATTACATCATAGGGGTTTTGAGGTTGTCATCGTATCTTCCGGTGCTGTTGTGGCGGGGATGAATGAACTGGGGCTGACTAAAAAGCCGCGGGAGATTCCTCTTAAACAGGCTGCTGCCTCTATAGGTCAGAGTAAATTGATCCAGATGTATGAGAAGATGTTCAGGGCATTTGATATAAAGGTTGCCCAGATACTCCTGACCCGTGATGACATTGCAGACAGGAAGAGATTTCTGAATTCAAGGAATACACTGCTTACGTTGCTGTCATATAAGGTTGTTCCTGTGATAAATGAAAATGATACTGTGGCAGTGGATGAGATAAAGTTCGGGGATAATGACCTGTTATCCGGGCTTGTAACTAATGTGGTAGATGCTGATCTTCTGATTATCATGTCTGATGTAGAGGGGTTATTTACAGCGAATCCTTCTTTGCATAAGGATGCTGTGCTTATACCGGTTGTTAAAGAGATAGACAGGAATATTGAGGATATTGCCGGTGGTTCAACTACGATTGAAGGGACCGGTGGTATGACATCCAAGGTGGAGACTGCCAAAAGGGTTTCAGAATATGGCATCCCTACCGTAATCATGAATGGCAATGCAGCCGGTCTTTTGAACCGATTATTTACCGGTTTTGAAGTGGGGACGCTTTTCCTGCCAAAAGAATCCCGCCTTACAAGCAGGAAACACTGGATTGCCCATGCACTTCCTGCTAGCGGCCGTCTTATTCTGGACAACGGTGCAAGGGATGCGTTGCTAAAGAGGGGAAAGAGCCTCCTGCCATCAGGTATAACAGCCGTTGCCGGAGAATTTGAGGCCGGTGATGCAGTTTCATGTGAAGATGAGGGAGGTAAGGTATTTGCCAAGGGGTTGACCAATTATAACTCAAGAGAGCTAATAAGGATCATAGGGAAAAAAACCAGTGAAATTCCGGCGATTTTAGGGTATAAGGATTATGATGAGGTGATACACAGGGATAACCTTGTAATAGTGAGCAGTAAGCAGTAAGCAGTAAGCAGTTAACAGACGTTAGAGGCAAGAAGTAAGAAGCTATAATCATAGAAATAATTCCCTCCCCTTCAAGGGGAGGGTCGGGGCCTCCCACCGAAGTAATAATTAAGGGGGGTGGGGAATAAAAATCAGCGGGACAAGAATGTCCCGCCTATCCTCATTTTTTTGCTGGATAGGCGGGGTTTTCTTACCCCGCCGTAGGAATTTTCGGGAGGAGGAGGGGTTTATGGACTTTAAAAATTATATAGAAGAAAAAGGGAAGAAGGCTAAGGAAGGGGCGAGGAGGCTGGCGAGTACTTCAACACGTATAAAAGATAATGCACTTCTTGCAATGGCTGATGCCCTGGAAAGGGAATCTGCAGGATTAATAGCAGAGAATCAGAAAGACCTTCGGGCAGGAACAGAAAAGTCACTTTCTTCTGCCCTATTAGACAGGCTTACCCTGAATGAAAAGAGGATAAAAGAAATGGCAAAGGGGTTAAGAGATATCGCGGCCCTTCCTGACCCTGTGGGGGAGATTACACACATGCGGCAGAGGCCGAACGGGATGCAGGTGGGAAGGATACGGGTACCTATTGGTGTCATAGGGATTATCTATGAATCAAGACCGAATGTTACAGCAGATTCAGCAGCACTCTGCATAAAGTCAGGTAACGGTGTATTTTTACGCGGCGGCTCAGAGGCAATTAATTCAAATAAGGCCATTGCTAATATCCTTATTGAGGCCGGCTTAAAGGCAGGGCTTCCTGATGGTTCTATAACAATGGTTGATGTAGTTGACCGGCAGGCTGTTATGGAGATGCTGAAGCTGGATAAATATATAGATCTGATTATTCCACGGGGCGGTGAAGCACTTATAAAGACTGTGTCTGCAAATTCCACAATACCTGTGATAAAACATGACAGGGGGCTTTGTCATACTTATGTGGATGAAGATGCTGATATTAAGATGGCAGAGGATATCTGTTTTAATGCGAAGGTACAGCGGCCCGGTACGTGCAATGCTATGGAAACAATGCTGGTTCACAAGGCTGTTGCATCAGACTTTCTTACCGGGATGATAAAGAGATTACAGCAGGCCGGGGTTGAAATCAGAGGTTGTCAGAAAACGGCAGCAATTGATGCCTCTATTAAATCAGCTTCAGAAGAGGATTGGAACACAGAGCACCTTGACCTTATCCTGAATATAAAGATCGTTGATGATATGGAAGAGGCATTAAGGCACATAGAGAGGTTCGGTTCACAACATTCCGAGGCAATCGTTACAAACAATCATCAGAGGGCAATGAGATTTCTGAGAGAGGTTGATGCTGCGGCTGTGTTTGTTAATGCCTCCACACGCCTTCATGATGGTGGACAATTCGGTCTGGGTGCTGAAATTGGCATAAGCACAACGCGTATACATGCAAGAGGTCCCATGGGTCTTGAAGAGCTTACATCAGCAAAATTTATTATTTTAGGAGAAGGACAGATACGTGAATAGTATAAGGAAATTATAGATATAATTAAACACAGAGGCACGGAGAAAAGATTTGGGATATGATATAAAAAGTCTCCTCTGTGTCTCAGTGCCTCTGTGGTTAGAAAGTAGGTTATTGGGAATTGCAGCGTATAGGTCTTTTCGGCGGGACATTTAATCCTGTTCATCTCGGACATCTCCGCATTGCCGGTGAAATCAGGGAGCGGTTATCCCTTGACCTTATAATATTTATTCCAACAGGTAATCCACCACACAAGGCAATGACAGAAGTTATTTCACCGGAACACCGCCTGAGGATGGTTGAACTTGCCATTGCCCCGTATAGTTTTTTTAAGGCGTCTTCCATAGAGTCTGAACGGAAAGGTTTCTCATATTCAATAGATACTGTTTCTGCTTTGAAAGAGGAGATAGGTGCTTCAGCAGAATTTTTCTTTATTATAGGTATTGATGCATTCTTAGAAATTAATACATGGAAGAAGGCTGATGAACTTCTGGCGTTATGTAACTTTGTTGTTATCCCAAGGCCGGGACACAGGTTTGCTGATCTGAAGGATATTGAAAATTCCCTCCCCTTCAAGAATAAGCGGGACAAGAATGTCCCGCCTATCCATAATACATATCCGGATAGGCGGGGTTCCCAAAATTTACATATGGATAGGCGGGGTTTTCTAACCCCGCCGGAAGGATTTTCAGATGACCTTGAAAGGTTAGACCGCGGCGAAATCTCAAGCCTCTCTTTTCCATTATCCGGCGGTTATTTCCTGTTCCTTGAAAAGATACCCTTGTGTGATATATCATCTACTGAATTAAGAAAGATTGTTCGCAATGGGGGTGAGGTTAGAAATCTGTTGCCTGAAACTGTTATGTCATATATAATGGGGCAAAGGTTATATATAATTGATAAAAAAGAAAACAACACTAACAGGTAAGAAGAAGGCGGTATTGGCCGCAAGGTGTCTTGAAGATAAGAAGGCACTGGATATTCTTGTGTTTGACGTGTCTGCAATAACTACGATTGCAGATTATTTTGTAATTGCTACAGGTGAGGCAAAACGTCAGATAAAGGCATGTTCAGACTATGTAGATGAAATCCTGGCATCCAAGGGTGCAAATGCTCATCATCTTGAAGGTATCTCCAATCTCGAATGGGTCTTAATGGATTATGGAGATGTAATAATCCATATATTTGATGAAGATACACGCGAATACTATGGTTTAGAGCGGCTTTGGGGTGATGCGCCGGAGGTAGATTACAGGGTTAAAAAGCGCAAGGCTGTCATCGTAGAGACGGCTGAGAAGAAGTCAGAAGTTAGACGCAAGAAGTAAGATAAAGAAAAGGATTTTTATGCGCTACCTTATTGGATTATTAGGTATATTCGCTTTAATCGTTATAGTCTACTTTGACCGCCTTAATCCGTACCCTATTACCTTAAATCTGAGTCTGAAATCTTCTTATTCAATATCCACTGTTGGTTTCTTTCTATTCTCTTTTGCACTCGGTGCATTCATTGTTATTGTCTTTACACTTCTCAGGGATGCAAAAAATATATTTCAGAACTGGAGAAGCAGGCAGAAAGATCGTCTGGATGCCCGTGTTCAGGAGATTTTCTCAAAAGGTCTCTATGCCTATCTTTCCGGGAAATATGACCAGTCCATATCATACTTCCGTGAGATTATTAAAATAGAGCCTAATCACCTTAATACCCTATTAAGAATAGGTGATGCCTACTGTCAGGAACGCAATTATGCAGAGGCGATCAGGTATCATAGAAAGGCAAGAAAGATTGATGAAAAGAATCTGGAGGCGTTGTTTGCCCTTGTAAATGATTATGTGATGTCAGGGTCTCCTGATGAGGCGGTTTCTGCCCTGCAGGAGGTTGTAAAGAAAGATTCCTCCAATATTGAGGCCCTTGTACGTCTCAGGGATATTTACGTAAAGATGGGAAAATGGGACGGTGCCCATGAGTCTCAGGGCCGTATTGTGAAACACCGCAAAGACAACAAAGACGACATGAAGCTGTTGATGGGCCTGCGGTATGAATTTGCAAAATCTTTATATAAAAGGAGTGACAGGGAAAAGAGCAAAAAGGTATTGAAGACTATAATAAGGTCAGATAAGGACTTTGCACCGGCTTATATAACTCTCGGAGATATTTTAATTGAAGAAGGTGATGGTTCTGATGCCGCAGAGATGTGGGAAAAGGGATATTATCAGAACTTCAATGAGATACTCCTGCATAAACTTGAAGATTACTCTCTCCAGCAGGGTGAGCCTGAAAAGATAATATGGGTGTACAAAAAGGCCATATCCCTTAAACCGGATAGTGCCTCTTTAAGATTCTATCTTGGGAAACTTTACTATCGTCTTGAGATGCTTGATGAGGCGTATGATGTGTTATCAGAACTGGAAGGCTTAGAGAGCGGTATGCCTGAATTGAACAAATTATTAGGAAATATCTATGAACGGAAGGAAGATTATGATAATGCAATCAGTGAGTTTAAAAAGGCGCTTGGCCTCCGTAAAATGGTGATAGTGCCATACTATTGCCCTTCATGCGATTATCATACAAATGAGTGGAGCGGCCGTTGCCCGAGGTGCGGGGGATGGAATACTTTTACAGTCTCCCCTGTTCACTTAAAAAAAGATAAACACACACCTAATCGTAATAAAAAACAAAATGACAAGCTGGAGTCATTATATAAAGACAGCATTGAATGGAGCGGAACCTGAGACCATTAGCACTGATTATACTTGACGGCTGGGGGATCAATCCCAAAGAAGACGGCAACCCTATTTCGATTGCAAGACCTCCCATCTATAATTCCCTTTTAAAAGAGTATCCACACACAACCTTAGATGCCTCCGGAGAATCTGTGGGCCTGCCGGAAGGACAGATGGGAAATTCTGAGGTTGGTCACATGAATATCGGGGCCGGTCGTGTAGTATATCAGGATTTAACGCGTATTGATAAGGCTATACGGGAAGGTGAATTTTTTAAAAATCCTGTGATTATTGAATGTATTGAGAAGGCAAAGTCTGCATCAGGCAGACTCCATCTTATGGGGCTTCTTTCAGACGGTGGTGTTCACAGCCATATCAGACATCTTTTTGCAATCATTGAGATGGCAAAAAAGGCAGGGATAAGAGATTTATATATACATGCATTCTTAGACGGACGCGACACCCCTCCTCAAAGCGGGCTTGGCTATGTGAAGTCACTTCAGGAGTATTTGAAAAAAGCGGGCATCGGACAGATAGCAACTATCTCAGGACGTTACTATGCCATGGACCGTGATAACAGGTGGGATAGGGTAGAGAAGGCATACAGTGCGCTTGTGTATGGTGTCGGAGTAAAGGCATCGGACCCTGTAGAGGCTGTTGAGAAGAGCTATACAGAAGGAGTAACAGATGAGTTTGTTGTTCCAATTATTATCACTAATGAAACACCCCACCCTCACCTTAATCCTCTCCCTGAGGGAGAGGAAATTTCCCTCCCCTTCAAGGGGAGGGTTAGGGTGGGGATGGGGTTATTTTCGCATGAAAATGGAGAGCCTGTTGCAACAATCAAAGACGGTGACGGTGTTATCTTTTTTAACTTCAGGGCAGATCGCGCAAGAGAGCTGACATCGGCTCTTACAAGTGTTGAGTTTGACAAGTTCCAACGTAAATTATGCCCCTCACTTTCTGCCTTTGCCTCCATGAAATTGTATGATGAAAAGACGCACCTTCCTGCTGCTTATGAGTCAGCAAAACTGGAAAATATTTTCAGCGAGGTAATCAGCAAAAAAAACATTAAACAGTTCAGGACTGCTGAGACTGAGAAATATGCCCATGTGACCTACTTCTTTAACGGCGGAGAGGAGAAACCGTTTCCCGGCGAAGACCGCACGCTTATTCCTTCTCCAAAGGAAGTCGCCACTTATGACCAGAAGCCTGAGATGAGTGCCTATAAGGTGACTGAAGAGCTTGAGAAACGTATACGTTCAGGAGAGTATGGTTTTATTCTTGTTAATTATGCAAACCCTGATATGGTCGGCCATACAGGAGTCCTTGAGGCCGGTATCAGGGCAGTAGAGGTTGTTGATGAATGTCTCGGCAGGGTGCTTACTGCTGTAAAAGAAATGGGCGGGATTGCAGTCATTACATCTGACCACGGTGATATAGAACAGATGATAGAGTATGAGACCGGCAAACCCCATACAGCACACACAACCAATTTTGTACCGTTCATTGTTACCCAAAAAGGCATTACCCTTCGTTCCACCGGCATCTTTGCAGATATTGCCCCAACCCTTCTCGACCTCATGGGGATTGAGAAGCCCGCAGAGATGACAGGAACGTCTCTTATTATCAGATAAGAATTAAACTAGATCAAAAATATATATATTACATTCACTCGAAAATCACCTCCAGCGGGGTAAGAAAACCCCGCCTATCCATTTCTACAAGGATAGGCGGGACATTCTTGTCCCGCTGATTTTCTTAGCACCCTCTCCCTCAGGGAGAGGGTACGGGTGAGGGTGGGGTTTTCATTGCCGTTTGTGAGCCCGCGCCTCATGACCGGTTCATCCAAAATTTCTTTGAGGTTATCTTATGGATATACTAAAACACATATTGAATATTATATTTCCCGCTTTATGTAAGCAATGCGGCGGTTCTGCAGATAGTTCTTTTTACACATCCTGTTTTTGTAATAATTGCTGGGATGGAATAAAGTGGTTTGACGGGTTATGCTGTCAGAGGTGTGGTATGCCTTTTCCCTCTATCGAAACTCCTGTAGATTATTTTAAAGCATCTCCCGGCCATACTTGCGGAGACTGCGTCAAAAGCCCTCCATATTTCGACAAGGCCATCTCCGCAGGTCCATACAAAGACGTACTTGCTGAGGCAATAAAACTTTTCAAATATAAAAAAAAGATCCACATCGGCATGGCATTGACAGAAGAGGTAATGAAGTTATGTATGGAGGGAAATTCCCTCCCCTTCAAGGGGAGGGTTAGAGCCTGCCCCCGAAGTAGTAATCGGGGGGTGGGGATGGGTTTATCTTCCGATGCTTTCATAAAGCCTGATTGTGCAATCCCCGTCCCCCTTCATCCCCAACGCCTGCGTGAAAGGGAGTTCAATCAGTCTGCGATTATAGCATCAGTAATAAGCTCAAGGTTTGATATAGCTATGCTGACCAATGTCCTCCTCAGACAGCGATATACAAAACCGCAGGTCGAACTCGGGTTCAGGGAACGAAAAGAGAATGTTGAGGGGGCGTTCATTTTACAGAATAAAGAGGCAGTCATGGGCAGAAACATCATTCTTGTTGATGATGTCTTCACCACAGGCTCTACAGTAAATGAATGTGCAAAGGTACTAAAGAAAAACGGTGCAGAAAAAGTTTATGTCATTACAATTGCAAGGATGGTCTGATTCGAGGTAATGCGGTTATATTTTGCAAATCATTGTTTATATTTGCCTGAATAATTCACTGAGAATTGACATTGCTATCAAAATCAGTTGACAAGCATAATATGTTTAATATATCTTTTTCCCCAGCAGAATTTATTAACTTATTAATTTGAAGGAAGGGAAACAATGGAAAGAACACTTTCGCTTATAAAGCCGGATGGGGTGAGAAAGAACCTTATTGGAGAGGTTATCAGGGTTTTTGAACAAAATGGATTGAGGATAGCTGCTTTGAAGATGTTATGGCTTTCCAAGAAAGAGGCAGAAGGGTTTTATATTGTTCACAAGGACAGGCCGTTCTATGACAGCCTCACTACTTTTATGTCCTCCGGCCCTATTGCAGCCTTAGTTCTGGAGGGTGAGAATGCAATTAAGAAGAACAGGGAATTAATGGGTGCTACCAATCCTGCAGAGGCCCTGAAGGGGACAATAAGGGGTAACTTCGGCGGCGGCATAGAGGAGAATGTGGTTCACGGGTCAGACTCAATTGCATCTGCTGATTTTGAGATCCCATATTTCTTTAGTAAGTTAGAACAACTATAATTAGGGAGGAAGACGCATGAAGCCGGAAGAATTATTAAGGGAGTTTCCTGATGATTTAAAGTATCACAAAGATCACATGTGGCTGCGTGCCACAGGAAACAAGGCAGTGATTGGGATTACATATTTTGCACAGGAACAACTGGGCGATATAGTGTATGTGGAACTGCCGGAGGTTGGTACGCAGGTTGATGCAAATGCAGTTATCGGTGAGATTGAATCTACAAAGACAACTTCTACATTAGAGGCAGTTGTAAGCGGTAAAGTTGTTGATGTAAATGGAGGCTTGGAAGAGATACCCGATGTACTTAATGAAGACCCTTACAACAGGGGCTGGATTGCTGCTATTGAGATGTCAAATCCTGAAGAAATGAATTCGCTGATGGATTCAAATGCATACAGGAAATATCTGGAAGAGTCTCATTAGGCATGATTACTATATGGTTATCCATATAGTAATTTAGAATGAAACCCTCACGAGCCTTTAGATTACAAAGCTTGAAAAAGAGTGGGACAAGAATGTCCCACCTATCCTTGATATATATCTGGATAGGCGGGGTTTTCTAACCCCGCCGGAAGGATTTTCGAGTGAAATTATGGTAATTAAAAACATAGAAGAGCACCTGAAGCTGATCAGACGGGGTTGTGTAGAGATAATCTCAGAAGAGGAGCTTATAAAAAAACTTGAGTGGTCTATTAAGGAAAAAATTCCCTTAAAGATTAAGGCGGGGTTTGATCCGACAATGCCTGACCTGCATTTAGGGCACACAGTGTTATTGTATAAGCTCAAACAGTTTCAGGATTTGGGGCATAAGGTTCTCTTTCTTATCGGTGATTTTACCGGTATGATTGGTGATCCAAGCGGTGTTTCAGAGACTAGGAAGGCGCTTACAAAAGAAGATGTTTTGAATAATGCTTCTACTTATGAGCGCCAGGTATTTAAGATACTTGACCCGGCCCGTACTGAGGTCGTTTTTAACAGTACATGGATGAGCAGGATGACTGGAGAAGAGTTAATCCGGCTCTGCGGCAAATATACAGTTGCACGTATGCTGGAGCGTGAGGATTTTAAAAAGAGATACACTACCGGAAAGCCTATAAGTATTCATGAGTTTTTATATCCTTTGATTCAGGGTTATGATTCTCTGATGTTGAAGGCTGATGTTGAGGTTGGTGGCACAGATCAAAAGTTTAATCTTCTTGTCGGCCGTGACCTTCAAAGGGAGGAAGGACAATCACCTCAGGTTGTATTGACAATGCCGCTGCTTGAGGGCTTAGACGGCGTAAAGAAGATGAGCAAGAGTCAGAAGAACTATATTGGTATTGAGGAACCGCCTCATGAGATATTTGGAAAGATAATGTCTGTAGATGACCGACTGATGCTTAAATATTATGAACTATTATCTAATCAGGATATTGAATACATAAAGACGATACATCCCATGGAAGCCAAGAAGAATCTGGCCGGGGAGATAGTTGAAAGATTTTACAATAAAGAAATTGCAGTAGAGGCACGCAATGATTTTGAAAAAGTTTTTTCTAAACGTGATAGCATTCCTTCCGATATTCCTGTCTACACTGTAGAGGATGGCAAGAGATGGCTTCCGCATGTACTTACTGCTTCCGGTATAACAAAGAGTAATTCTGAGGCTATACGGCTTATCAGAGAAGGGGCAGTAGAATTGGATGGTATGAGGGCCGCAGAAATCAATGTAGAACTACCTGAAGGAAGGGAACAAATAGTAAAAATAGGAAAAAAAAGATTTTTAAAAATAAACTCTTGACAAATGATTTTGAATTTATTATTATGTGTCTTCGTTGTTAAGACAAATCAAATCTGTCCTTGAAAGATAGTTCCAGATTTGCTGCAAAATATCTGCTCCAGTGTCGAGCGGAAGGTCTTTGAAAACTAAATAGTGTGCACATTAAAGCGGGTTCTGTATATTTTGGAGAGTTTGATCCTGGCTCAGAACGAACGCTGGCGGCGTGCCTAACACATGCAAGTCGAACGTGAAAGGGGTAGCAATACCCCGAGTAAAGTGGCGCACGGGTGAGTAATGCATGGGTAACCTGCCTTAAAGGCTGGGATAACCCTCCGAAAGGGGGGCTAATACCGGATAACAAAGAGGGACGAAAGTTTTCTCTTTTAAAGGATCTCCGCAAGGAGGGGTCACTTTAAGATGGGCCCATGTCCCATTAGTTAGTTGGCAGGGTAACGGCCTACCAAGACAATGATGGGTAGCCGGTCTGAGAGGATGATCGGCCACACTGGCACTGAAACACGGGCCAGACTCCTACGGGAGGCAGCAGTGAGGAGTTTTGCGCAATGGGCGAAAGCCTGACGCAGCAACGCCGCGTGAGGGAAGAAGG
>JACRGV010000151.1 GCA_016212215.1 Nitrospirota bacterium | reverse complement strand
TACTGCTTCAAGGGCCACCATAGCCTTGAAAGTTGTGTCATGATTCTTTCTAATCTTTCCCATCTTGCCATACCTCCTTTTAGGTTATGGCAGGTTAACATACACCTTAATACTCTGTCTAAATTCTGGGGAGCATTATAACAAAACGCGTCCAGACAAAATATCTGAAAGGGCTTCGTTCTTTTCTTGAGAAGGAGAATGAACGCATCGGCATCCTGTCAGGAAAATTTGATAAGGCAGATATTCTTGAAGAAGGTGGGAAACGTATTTATTTGATTCCGCACTGGATGCTATAGTTTTTCTGCATCGCTATAACCTTCCTCATGTATTCCGGCCTTTCCCTTAAATACCATGTTTATGAATACTGTATACCCAATAATAAACGGCAGGACTGTAAGGAAGATAGTCTGCATTACTTTTAATGTGTAAGGCCCTGCTGATGCATTGTAGGCGGTCAGACTATAAAGCGGATTAATACTTGAAGGAACTATTGCCGGAAACAGGCTCAGTCCGATAAATCCCATTATTGAGGCGATCAGCAATGAAGAGGCAGTAAAGGCCCTTCCATGCCTGCCTGCCTTTATCGCATAAGGTATATAAATAATTGAGCCAATGTTTATTATCCCAAGTGGTATTGATAGTGGGCTGCTAAGCAAGGCATGGAACATTATTGGTGATTTGTAGAAAGTAACTGCAACACCTGCGGGATACAGGATTATGAAGGCAAACCATGCGATTAACACATATCTCTTTATCCTGTGAAGATATACTTCATCAGCCTTTAGTGTCATATAAACAGCACCGTGCAATGTGAATAGCGTCACAGTAATAAGGCCGGTGAATATTGCATAAAGGTTGAATAGAGAAACAGGTTGTCCTGTGATTATCTGCTCCTCATTAACAGGCAGACCCAGGAGGATATTACCGAGCATGATGCCAAAGAACAATGATGCCGAGATGCTCCCAAAACCGAAGCATATATCCCATAACCGCTGCCAGCCGTGGGATGCCGATTTATTGCGAAACTCAATAGAGATTGCCCGGAATATTAATGAGATTAGTAAAAGAGAAAATAATATATAAAATGCACTCAGGAGTGCAGAGTAAACAACAGGGAACACGGCAAACAGCGTCCCGCCGCCTGCTATCAACCAGACCTCATTACCGTCCCAGAGCGGGCCAATAGAATTCAGATTAACGCGCCGTTCTCCTTCATCCCTTGTAGAGAGGTGTAATAAACCCACTCCCAAATCATACCCATCAAGAATGGCATATACTGTAATGACTAAACCTATGAGTAAGTACCATAATGTATTCAGGTCCATTGATTTATCTCTCTCTTTATCAGATAAACATAAAGACCGCCAATAAATGAGTATAGTATGGCAAACATAATAAGGGTTGTCAGGACATTAACAGCCGGCAGTGTAAGGGTTGCACCTTCTGCGGTTTTCATTACCCTGTAAATAATCCAGGGATGGCGCCCGACCTCAGCGGCAATCCATCCAAGCTGAGAGGCAATGATTGGAAGGGGGGCAGACCATACGAGTAATCTCAGAAATCCCTTCCCATTAAACAACTTACCGCGGAATAGTTGAATAACACCATAACCGGTTATCAATATAAAATACATACCAAGTACAACCATAGTCCGGAATGTGATAAATGGGATAAGCCGGGGCGGTACTTCATCAGAAGGGAAATCATTAATACCTTTAATAGTAGCCTCTGCATCACCAAAGGTAATAATGCTGAGGAGACTGGGGATTTTAACACTCATCTTCAACCCTGATGGTGTGTCAGAGGGAATCCCGAACAGGACAAAAGGTGCATGGGATTGTGTCTCCTGTACAGCCTCAAGTACAGCAAATTTTTCCGGCTGTGTAAGTGCTACCTGTTTCGCATGTTCATGACCAATGGGCATAACCTGTAACACACAAAGAATAAGACCTGTAATAATAGTGAACCTCAATATTGTTTTTGCCTCATCTACCCGCCTGTCATTCTTCAGCAAATAAGACGCTATGCCGGTTGCAAAAAATGTCCCGGTAATAAGCGTTGCATCTATTGTATGAAAAAACCTTTGAAATGTAGAAGGGTTAAAAATAACGTCCATGAAGTTTGTCAACTCTACCCTTCCATTGTTTATAACAAAACCTGCGGGTGTCTGCTGCCATGAGTTTGCTGTAAGTATCCAGAATGCAGATATTGTAGAACCTGCTGATACCATAAAAATGGAGAGCAGATGGATAGAACGTGATACCTTGTTTCTCCCGAATAAGTATAAACCGAGAAAGGAAGATTCCATAAAAAAGGCGATAAGCCCTTCTGCCGCCAGAAGCGGGCCAAAGACATCTCCTGAGAATTTTGAATAACCTGCCCAGTTCATACCGATCTGGAATTCCATAACAATGCCTGTAGCTGTACCGGTTATAAAGGTGATTGCAAATATTTTACTGAAGAACTTTGCAATCTGAACATAGACCTCTCCATCCTTCTTTTTCCAGCCTGACAGTTCAAAGACTACAAGCCACCAGGACAGACCGATGCTGATGGAAACAAAGATAAAGTGGAAAGAGATGGTCAGGAAAAATTGCAGGCGTGATAAGGTGACAACATCCAATAAAATTTTCTCCCCCCCTCACCCATCCCTCTCCCCTTAGGGGAGAGGGTAAGGGTGAGGGGTTTTCACGGTAATATTAATAGCATATTTTCAAAGAGTGTAATAGAAATGTTCAGGTTTACCATGAATCGTAACACAGGGATTTTTGCATTTCAACACACAGTCCTTTATAATTTTATTTCTTATGAACCGACATGAGCCTTCGGCTCACAAAGGATGATGAAAATGAGGCCCCCTCACCCGGAGCCCCCCTACTGCCCCCCCCACCCCCCCCGCAAAGGAGGGGGGAGGAATTTGGTAGGAATTTACTTGCAGCTCTCCCGCCAGGGGAGAGGGTGCTAAGTTTATTCCCTCCCCTTCAAGGGGAGGGTTAGAGCCTGCCCCCGAAGTAGTAATCGGGGGGTGGGGATGGGGTAATTTTCTTATGAACACAATCACTAAATCTCTTTCACATGAAATAAAGGACATTGGGAAAAAGATAGGTTTTACTCATATCGGCATTACATCGCCTGATATTGGTGAATGGGAGGTCAGGCTTAGGAATTGGGTCAATCAGTGTTATCATGGTGAAATGCAGTTTTTATCACGGGGCATTGATAGGCGTACAGATATTGCTTCTTCTTTCCCTGATGTAAAATCAGTAGTAGTCGCCTCAATGAATTATTTTTCAGGTGAAGGACACAGGAAATGCCTTGATGATCCGTCCATTAGATATAAGAGAGGATACATTGCCAATTATGCACTTAATGAAGATTATCATCCTGTTATTGAGGCAAGGTTGAGAGAACTGATGGAAGAGATTAACAGACTCACTGACGGCAGGGCAAAAGGAAAGATATATGTAGATGCCGGCCCTGTGCCTGAGAAGGCCCTTGCAGTAAAAGCAGGCATTGGTTGGGTTGGGAAACACTCTATAATCGTGAGTAAGGATGCCGGTTCATGGCTTCTGCTTGGGGTATTGCTGCTTGATATAGAACTTGATTTTGATGAACCTGCTACAGACCATTGCGGAAATTGCACAAAGTGCATTGAGGCATGTCCGACAAATGCTATAATAGAACCTTATGTGGTTGATGCAAGGCGATGCATTTCATATTTATTAGGAGAATTAAAGGGAGATATACCGGCAGAACTACGGCCGCTTATTGGAAACAGGATATTCGGATGTGATGACTGTCAGTGGGTATGTCCAAAAAACAAGACCGCCAGGGTTTCTTCTGAGAAGGCTTTTCAGCCAAGAGAGGATTTAAGCTCACCCCTGCTTGAGGAACTGATTGATGTAAGCGAAGACAGATTCAATACCATGTTTAACAATAATCCCATCAAACGGATTAAATGGAAAAGATTTAAAAGAAATGTTGAGAACGCAATTAAAAATGAAACACTCCTGAGCCTTAGGCTTACAAAGGATGATGAAAATTAGTGGGACAAGAATGTCCCACCTATCCTTGATATATATATCTGGATAGGCGGGGTTTTCTTACCCCGCCGTAGAGATTTTCGGGTAAAACATGGGAGAAGACAAATGAAATACGGTGAAGAAGAGATTAAGAATGTAGAATTGGAACGTTGGGAAAACTCCTGTCAGGACAGGGATTATGTAATTGACATATCATTCCCTGAGTTTTCCTGCCTCTGCCCGAGGTCAGGCTATCCTGACTATGCAACAATAAAGATAAATTATATACCGGATAAATATATTGTAGAGCTGAAGTCATTGAAACTCTACCTCAACAAGTTTCGCGATCAACACATCTCCCATGAATCTGCAACAAACAAGATATATGATGATTTAAAAAAATTGCTCGAACCAAGGAAAATTGAAGTGATAGGTGACTGGAATCCAAGAGGAAACGTAAAAACAATTATAAGAGTTTCTTCAGAGCAGAAAAGTTAGTGTAATATTGCCGACACGCCGGTTACTCATTTATACAAGGTCTTTCAAAACCCTCTGCATAATTCAGATAGGCAAGGAGCATGAAATGGTCATGTTCATTTACTGACTTGAATTGAATACCGATAGCAAAAAAATCTTCAAGAGGCTTTGTCCAACGAATATCTCCAAGCAGTGTCTCTACTCTGTCCACTTTATATTCATCAATGAAGGGAAGTTTAACAACTATCTCATTACCGGCACTCAACGGACGATTACTATAGATAACCATGCCGCTCCGGCTTATATTGACTATAAGGCCCTTGGTGCCGCCTTTACTATTCGGGCAGGCGACATCTATCTCTTTTAATAAACTTACCCGCTTGTGTTTACGCCTGTTACCCATAATATATGTTTCCTAAATCATACGCAAAAACTTATTAACATCTTCTAACTTGTATTTATTTAATATAAAAATAGACTTCTTTAATTTAAAAGTCAATAAATTTGCAATGTTATGTCAACCTGCTTTTGAACTTAGGGTCTGTCATAAAATAACCTATACATTTATGCATCTCATCTTCCGGCCATCTTTGTGTGCTTCTCAATCGCAACCCCTCAGCGTAGATTCAACTACGCCTTCGGGTTTGCTCAATCGGTCGCACTCAAACCTGACCG
>JACRGV010000150.1 GCA_016212215.1 Nitrospirota bacterium | reverse complement strand
TGAACAAAGGGGGGGATTGCCGTTGGCCATTGAGCACCAAAGGAACTTTCCCCCCCTTAACAAGGGGGGGCTTGGGGGGGTGGTTTTCATCCTCCTTTGTGAAACCTCCGTTTCATGACGGTTCATCCGAAAATAACCCCAAGTAAGCAGTAAGCGGTAAGCAGTTAGCAGATAAAGACTGCCTTTCCTGTTTACTGCTCACTGCTTACTGTTTACTATTTTCATGGCCCTTTGTGAACCCTCGGTTCATGAAAGTTCATCCGAAAATAATCTCAAGTGAACAGTAATCGGTAAGCAGTTAGCAGATAAAGACCTGCCTTCACTGCTTACTGTTTACTTCTTTCTCCGCTTCTTCTCTTGCCCATTTATCAGCGTGCAAAATATCTTCCAGTGATTCTGCAGGCATGGTTTTATGTCGTGCCATTGTTTCCCCTACGATCCTTTCTATATCAAGGAAGGCGATCCGTTCCTGAAGAAATGCGCGTACTGCTGTCTCATTGGAAGAGTTCAGCACTGCGGGCATTGTGCCGCCTTCTTTTATTGCATCGTAGGCATAAGATAAATTTGGAAACCTTTTCATGTCCGGGTTTTCAAATGTAAGCATGCCTATTGAAGCAAGGTCAAGCCTTGCCATCATCAGGTCAAGGCGTTCAGGATAGCTCAGTGCATAAGCAATAGGAACCCTCATATCCGGTACACCTATCTGCGCCATCACTGACCCGTCCCTGAATTCGACCAAAGAATGAATAATGCTTTGCGGATGGATCAGGACATTTATCTGATTAATAGAAATATTAAACAACCACTTTGCCTCAATAACCTCAAGACCCTTATTCATCAAGGTAGCGGAGTCAATAGTAACCTTTGCCCCCATGTCCCAGTTAGGATGTTTCAGCGCCTCTTTTACAGTTACCCTCTTCTTCTCCTCAGTGGACAATTTCAGAAACGGGCCTCCTGATGCAGTAAGAATCACCCTGTCAACGTCGTCCCATTTTCCGCCATTCATAACCTGGAATATTGCACTATGTTCACTGTCCACAGGCAATATCCTTACGCCATTCTTATCGGCCTCTTTTGTGACAATCTCTCCTGCCATCACCATAGTCTCCTTGTTGGCAAGGGCGATCGTCTTACCTGCCTTAACAGCGGCAAGGGTTGGGATAAGACCGGCAGAGCCTGCAATGGCAGATACTACTATATCAGCCTCCGGCATTGTTGAAACACATATAAGCCCCTCTACGCCGGAATGTATCTCTATATTCAAATCTTTACATCTTTCTTTTAATTGTGCAGCAGACTCTTTTTTTGCCACAGATACAACGGTAGGTCTGTAACGTCTTATCTGTATCTCAAGTTTATCTATGTTCTCTGATGCAGTAAGACCGACAACCTTAAATTTATCAGGATGAGCCGCAATAACGCTGAGAGTGCTGTTACCGATTGAACCTGTTGAACCTAATATAGAGATGTTTTTTATCATAAGTAGATGCCGATTACCTTTGGTTCAAAATAGAGGATAAAGTAATAAAATGCAGGGACAGTAAAAATAAGGCTGTCAAGCCTGTCCAACATTCCCCCATGCCCTGGAATTATACTGCCGGAATCTTTAAAACCGGCACTCCTTTTAAGCAGGGACTCCGACAGGTCCCCAAGCTGACTGATTATCCCAAGTACCACGCCAATCAATACAGTAGAATTTACCCCCAGACCTTTCAAAAATAGCCACCTGGCAAGAAATGCCGCTCCAACACAGCTTATAACACCTCCCACTGCCCCTTCGATCGTCTTACCTGGGCTGATAACAGGAGATAACTTATGCTTTCCAAGAAGTTTCCCGGTATAATAAGCACCTGTGTCAACGCCCCATGTTACGATAAGAACAAAAAAAATCAGGTTCTGGCCATTGGCCATAGTCCGCAATGAAATAAGATGTCCAAGCGTCCATGCTACATACAATACTCCAAAGACAACAACTGAAATACCTGTTATAGCATCTTCAAGATTTTTCCTGAAAAATAAAAAGCCTGAAAATGTAATGAAAATTACGCACCCTAATATAACTTCCCTCGTTACTAATGAAATTCCATTTGCATAGGTCAGTAGAAAAATAAACCCTGAGAAAAGTCCAAGAAGGGTAAACCTGTTAAAATTTTTGTAATGGAATTTATAAAATTCGTACTGGCCGGCAAAGACTATGGCAGCAACGGCTAATAAAAAAAATGTCGGGTTCAAATACCGGACTATTGAATAAACCAGCGGGATTAAAACAATAGCAGTTACAACCCTCTTCCATCCCATCAATTTGCCCTGATAGCAGTGGTTGGCCTATTCGTTGTCGCTTTAGGCAACTGTTCCTCCACCATGCCGAATCTCCTTTCCCTTTGCTGATAGTCGAGGATTGCCGTATATAAATTTTTTCTTCTGAAATCAGGCCATAAAGTCTTTGTAAAATATAGTTCAGAGTAGGCTATCTGCCATAATAGGAAATTGCTGATTCTGGTTTCACCGCTGGTCCTAATCATAAGGTCCGGTTCCGGAAGCCCCTTTGTATACAGGTAATTTGAAAACATATCAATATCTATTTCCTCGGGCAACAGCTTGCCGTTAAGCACATCCTTAGTTACTGCACGTAATCCGTCTATAATCTCAGTTCTTCCGCCATAACTCAGCGCTAAATTCAGTATCATGGAATTATTATGTTCAGTCTCCTTCATCACCTTCCTAAGCCACTTCTGAACAGACCCGGGCAGTTTATCGGTTTGTCCTATGGTTATAAACCGGATGTTTTTTTCCATAAGTGTCTTTAATTCTCTCTGCAGGTATTCCTCAAGAAACATCATAAGTGCCCTTATCTCGAATGCAGGTCTCTTCCAGTTCTCTGCTGAAAATGCATACATGGTCAGCACCTTAATCCCAAGCTCACGGCTGTATGTGACAATATCCCTCACAGATTTGATACCTTCCCTGTGACCGGCTATCCTCGGAAGCCCTCTCATCTTTGCCCATCTTCCATTACCGTCCATGATAAACGCAATATGCTCAGGCAGGGTTCCCTTATCTATAAGCCTTAAAAGCTCCTCCTCAGAAAGTAAGGATAATTCCATATTATCCACTTTGTTGTCAAAATCCTCCATTATGTAATTAGCCCTATAAGTGCCTGTTTAAAAACAATGTTAAATCATATTATCTTGCGTATTGAATGTCAAATAGTTTTGACTCATAGTTTTGACGCAGGTTTTGAAGCGATGTTACTCAATTATCCCTTCCAGTCCAAGCAGGGCCTTTTTTATCTCTAAACCGCCGCTGTAGCCGCCAAGACTGCTGTCAGCGCTGATGATCCTGTGGCATGGGATAATAATGGGAACCGGATTCTCACCGCAGGCTGAACCGGCAGCCCTTGAGGCGCCGGGCCGTCCGGTCATTTCTGCTATATCTTTATATGAAGCCGTTTTTCCATAAGGTATCCTGAGGAGTGTCTTCCATACAAGCTTCTGAAATGCGGTTCCGGTTAAGTCTAATTTTGAGGTAAAGTTTAAATGCACTCCTTTAAAATAATTGTTAAGTTCAGATATTATTGCAGTAAAGTATATGTTGTCCCTGACAATAACATGGTCTTTATATACTGACTTTAATTCCTTTATAAAGGAAGCCTTTTTTTCGAAAGATATTCTGCATATCCCGCGCGGAGTTGCGGCAATGTATATTTCCCTTTTTAAAATGTCAGATTTAAGAGAGGTATATTTGATAGTCTTATGTTCTGCGGTTGTCTTCTCAAACCACATCAGTCTTTTTCTTAATTTGACTACCTCTCCAATAACGATAATCGCGGGCGGTCTTATACCTTCGGCAATTGTCTTTTTCACTATGCTCCTGAGTGTACCGGTAATGACTTTCTGGATGTCTGTAGTGCCCCACTGAATAACAGCAGAAGGAGTATCAGGATGCCTTCCGTTCTTTAAAAGATTTGAGACAATAGACGGGAGGGTTGTTACGCCCATATAAATGACTATTGTATCAACCCCTGTCCCAATCTTATCATAAGCAATAGAGCTTATCTCCTTTGACGGGTCTTCATGTCCTGTTATGAATAAGACAGAAGAAGAGTAATCCCTGTGGGTAAGGGGTATGCCGGCATAAGCCGGTACTGAAATCCCTGAGGTTACACCCGGAACAATTTCATAAGCTATTCCGGCATTCGCAAGAACCTCTGCCTCTTCCCCGCCCCTCCCGAATATAAAAGGGTCGCCCCCTTTAAGCCGTGCCACTGTTTTACCCGTCTTTGCCTCAGAGACCATTACCCTGTTAATCTCTTTCTGAGGGATGATAGGGCCGCCTCCATGCTTGCCCATGAATATAACCTTTGCATCCGGCCTTGCAAAAGAGAGTATCTTTTCATTTGCAAGATAGTCATAGATAATTACATCAGCCTGTTCAATACACTCCCTGCCTTTTATAGTAAGTAATCCAATATCTCCCGGGCCTGCCCCCACGAGATAAACCTTTCCGGATTTTTTATTTTTCATCAGGTTTATTATAAACAATTTTAAAAAGTTTTGTTGAATATTGTTCAATAACAAGGTTTGATATTGATAATTCATTCTTTAATGGTTTAAGATGTTTCTCATCACTTGACCCGCCTGCGTCAAAGACAGGTATATTAATTCATGGCGGGGATGCACAATATAAAAGGGAGAGTTTTACAGTGAGGCATTAGTTTCAGTGTGTGTAAAGAAGGGGGAAATTTAAAATGTCTGAACTCTATTTGATAGACGGAAGCTCTTATATATACAGGGCTTACTATGCCATAAAGGGGCTGTCCAATTCCAAGGGTATGCCTACTAATGCGGTGTATGGGTTTACGAATATGCTTCTCAAGATTCTGAATGAGAAGAGGCCGCAGCTTATCGGAATTGCGTTTGACCCCAAAGGCCCGACCAAGCGTCATGAGGCTTATGAGGCATATAAGGCACAGAGGCCGAAGATGCCGGATTCTTTGTCCGTGCAGATACCTTATATCCACCGTGTTGTGGAGGCGTTTAATATTCCTCTGCTGTTAATGGAGGGATATGAGGCGGATGACGTAATCGGTACGACGGCAAAAAGGGCAGAAGAAGATGGTAATGAGGTTATTATAGTCTCAGGTGATAAAGATATGTTTCAGTTGATTACGCCGCACGTCAGGATTTACGACCCCATGAAGGAGAAGATATACACAGAACCGGATGTGCATGAGAGATTCAATGTAGGCCCTTCTCAGGTTGTAGAAATAATGGGGTTGATGGGTGATGCTGTTGATAACATTCCTGGTGTTGCCGGTATTGGTGAAAAGACAGCGAAAGACCTCATCTCAACTTATGGAACAATTGAAAACCTTCTCGCAAACCTTGAACAGGTAAAGAAACCAAAGCTTAGGAGCCTCTTGCATGAACAGGCGGATAATGCGAGACTCAGCCGGGAACTGGCGACTATTCATACAGGGCTTCCCATTGATATAGATTATCACAATCTGAAACTCTCTGAGCCTGATTATAATAAGATGACAGAACTATTCAGAGAGCTTGAGTTTTTCCGCCTTCTTAAAACCCTTCTGCCTGTACAAAAAGAAGAGGTAAATGAAAATTACATAGAGGTATCAAGTGATGCAGAGCTTGCAGACATCCTGCAAAAGGTATCAGTGACTAAGAGATGTTCTATCTATATTCATGGGGATTCGCCGGACTCAATGGCCTCGGGAATTTCAGGTATAGGTATTTCTGTTAAGGAAAATGAGGCGTGGTGTGTTTCTATCCACAATTTAGAAATTGATTCTCTCAGACCTATAATCGAAAATCCACAAATCAGAAAATATTCCCATGACATAAAGAGGCATATTATTCTGCTTAAACGCCTTGGGCTTGAACCAAAAGGGTTTGTCTTTGATTCAATGATCGCATCGTATCTCATAAATTCCAATCGCAGTGACCATAATATGGAAGGTATTGTACTTGAGTATTTGCACGTTCCATTAATTACTGATGAAACGTCTATGAGCGTTTCGCTCACAGAGGGACATGAAAATCAGCGGGACAAGAATGTCCCGCCTATCCTCAATTCAGGTATGGATAGGCGGGGTTTTCTAACCCCGCCGGAGGGATTTTCGAGTGAAAATACGAAGGTCAGCTTCCTCTGCCGGCGCGCAGATTATATCCTTAGGCTCGCTGAAATCCTTGAACAAAAAATGATTGAAGTTGGAGTGAAACAATTATTTGATGATATTGAGATACCTCTCACGGAGGTTCTGGCAGATATGGAGATGGCCGGGATCACGGTAGACCCTGATATACTCAGGATGCTCTCAAAAGAAATGGACAGGGATATGGGAGGTATGTGTCAGAGGATCTACTTTATTGCAGGCGAAGAGTTTAATATCTCCTCCCCCAAACAGCTTTCAGTTATCCTGTTTGAAAGACTTGGGCTAAAACCGTTGAAAAAGACAAAGACAGGCTATTCTACTGATGAGGGTGTCCTCACAGAGCTTGCACGACAACATGAACTTCCGGCAGAGATACTCTCTTACAGGCAGTTGGCAAAATTAAAATCCACTTATACGGATGCCCTTCCTGAGCTTATCAATCCTGAGACAAAACGTCTTCACACCTCATTCAGTCAAACGATCGCTGCTACAGGAAGATTATCAAGCAGTAAACCTAATCTTCAGAATATTCCCATACGCACAGAGATGGGTTTGCGGATTCGTGAGGCATTTACAGCAGAAGAAGGTCACGTATTCCTGTCTGCTGATTATTCCCAGATAGAACTGCGTGTACTGGCACACCTATCCGGTGATGAGGTTTTAATAGACGCCTTTAAGAACGGAGAGGATATTCATACAAGGACTGCTGTGGAGGTTTTTGGTCTTTCTCCTGATGAGATTACACCTGAGATGAGGAGAAGGGCAAAGGCCGTGAACTTCGGGATTGTCTACGGCATGAGCCCTTACGGACTTTCAGCAGACCTCGGTATATCCCAGCAGGAGGCAAAGAAATATATTGATAACTACTTTGCCGGACATACAGGTGTAAAGGCATTTATAGAAAATACCCTGCGGAAGGCTGTAGAAGACGGCTATGTTACAACACTTCTTAACAGACGCCGGTATATGCCTGAACTAACGAGCGGTGATAACAGGACAAAACAATTCGGCGAGAGGATAGCCGTCAATACCCCTGTCCAGGGGAGTGCAGCAGATATAATAAAGATCGCCATGATAAAAATTCACAAAAGACTGCGGGATGAAAGATTTAAAAGTAAGATGATATTGCAGGTTCATGACGAGCTGTTGCTTGAAGTACCGGAGGCAGAGTTGGAGCAGGTAAAAAATCTTGTAATAGAAGAGATGGAAGAGGTCATGCCGCTTGCCGTTCCTCTCGAGGTTGATACAGGTGTGGGGAAGAACTGGAGGGATGCGGGATGAATTATTAAGGAAAACAAAATACATCATTGAATACACTATTGCAGGCTGGTATAGTGGAATACATGAAAAATAATTGGAGGCCTTATGAATATTACAAAATCAAGATTGGAAGACCTTGTTAAAGAGCTTCCGGAAGAGGTTGATATTGAGGAAGTAATGTATAGACTCTATCTTCTTCAAAAAATAGAAGCCGGTGAGACAGCCATAAGGGAAGGGAAGGTGCTTTATCACAATGATGCTTTAGCAAGGTTATCAAAAAAATGGCAGAATTGATTTGGAGTGAAAATGCCATCTCTGACTTGGAGGGGATTTATGATTATATCGCCAGGGATTCCCCACTATATGCAAGACATCAGGCAGAAAGGATCAGTACCTCCATCGAACGTTTATTACAACATCCGGATTCAGGTCGTCATCTTCCAGAGTTTCAAAATCTGCCGCATAGAGAAGTCATAGTAGATAATTACCGTGTTGTCTATAGGTATGCTCCGGAGAGTGATGAGGTCATAGTAGTAGCAGTTGTTCATGGAAGACGTCTTTTAACCAAGGAATTTATTGATAGAGAGAAGTGATAGTTGTCAAACGCTATTATTTCTAAACGGGGGGTAATTATGTCCTGCTATTTCAGAAACTTAAAAGACATCTTCGAGGAACTCGGTATAAATGTTACCAAAGAAAATAAGAAGGCAGTGGATCAGGCTATTCACAGCCTTGTTTCAGTCACGTATAAAAACTGTTCTCCTACATGGAAAGAGGTAAAGGCAAGGATCAGGGAAAATCCGGAAGAGCGGACAGCGTTTATGAAGAATTTGAAGGATATTATTTCAAAAAAAGTTAAATAAGCTGTTAGAATTAAGAAAAGAAATTTAATGAGAATCAAAATACTTTCGTCAGCCTTAGATTAAAACGTTGCCCTCATACGTGGTTTTATCGGGAATCCTGTTTTTATCCCATTAAGCACTCGGGGAAAGATCAGAAGATTGTTAAAGGTTTGTGTATTACCGTTGATGACTTAATAAAATAAAATTATGGATTTTACATTTCAAAGACGTCGGCTAAATGAAATGCCGGAATCAAGAATTCTTGAGGAGCTGGAAAAGGCAGCTAAGCATTTTAATTATATAGAGTTTGGACGACGTGATTTTGATAAGATAGCCAGCATCAGCTCAAGTACAGTAAGAAAGCATTATGGCGGAAGTTGGACCAAAGGACTTGAAGCATTAAAAAAATACCTTCAACAAAAAGGATTAGATGTTTCTCCTCGTCCACACGCTCCAAATCGAATCCTGTCTGATAAAGACCTTTTTGATGAAATGGAGCGCATATGGAAAAAGGTTGGGCAACGACCATCAAGTACCGAGTGGGAAATATCCAAACCTAAAATTTCTTATGGCACATACAAAAAACGTTTTGGCGGCTGGGGTAATGCGTGTTTGAAATTTATTGAATATAAAACGGGTGGTGATATTTTAGCGGGGTATTTCTATCGTACGAGTAATTCTGGGGACATACTTAATTCAACACAGAATTCAGCAAGCCAATTAAGTATGGACATCCCCAGAATTACCCAGTTTATTCCTGAACAGACCCTTCGCTTAGTAAAAGTGCATAGCCAAAACTTGATATTGTCGCCCCACGGGGGTATTATATCTCCAGTTAACATCCTTCATAGGGGGCTTATTTGAATAAAGAATCTATCCTTAACATCATATTCGAGTGGCAAAAAATCGTTCAGGGCCGCCAGGGGACTGTCCGAGAGGCAGAGCATCTGATCATGAGTTCAATAGGCTCCAAACCTATCAAGATAGTCACAGGGTTCCGCCGCACTGGAAAGTCCTTTCTTGTTCAGCTCATAGCGAAAAAACTGATCGAGAGGGGTTATATCGCACCGGATAATTTGCTGTACCTCAATTTCGAGGATTACCGCCTTATGGGGGTCGTAAACCCTGAGAGGCTCGGCGATGTTTATGATACTTTTTTAGAATCCTCCGGGCGGCCGGGCCGGAAGCTCCTGATATTCGATGAAATCCAGCAGGTCTCAAACTGGGAGCGGTTTATCAGAACAATATATGAAAAAGGCGACGCGGAGATAATTATAACAGGGTCAAATTCGAGTCTTCTGTCATCGGAGCTTGGCAGCGGGCTGGCCGGCAGATTTGTGGAGTTTTCAATACACCCCTTCAGTTTCAAAGAATTCGTTCAGTACAAGGGATATTCAATCCGGGCAAAGAAGGAGTTTCAACGCAATAAACCTGAGCTACTTAAGCTGTTTAACGAATATATGTCTTACGGCGGGCTTCCGGAGATCTTTGACATAGGTTCGCCGGACGCCAAAAAATCTTACCTTGGCGGCATACTACATAAGGTGATACTTGATGACATCGTTAAGCGTTTCAGGGTGGACAACGTTGACGCTCTCGAAAAAATCATGCACTATCTGATTTCAGGGGCAGGAAATATTGTAAGCTATGCCGGGCTGAGCAATAAAATGGCTGCTCTGGGTCATAAGGTCAAGCCAGAGACAGTACTCTCGTACTGTAACTATTTCATAAAGTCCTTCGCCCTCTCGGAACTTTCTAAGTTCAGTTGGAAACTTGGGAAGGTCTTCAGCACGTCAAAGAAATATTACGCAGTAGATACCGGACTCATTTCTTTGTACGCCCCGATAGAGGAAAACTACTCTGTCCGCCTGGAGCATATTGTTTATCACGAGTTAAAAAGAAGATATGCCGGAATTTGTTATGGCGCAGGGGACGGCGGAAGAGAGATAGATTTTCTTGTGCGTAAGGACAGCCGGATATGGGAGAAATATCAGGTAGCTCTCACGCTGGATAAAGGCAATGAGAAACGTGAGCTTGGGGCCTTTTCTATGGCAGGCCAGTATCTTGAGCAAGGAGAAAATCATATTCTTACTATGGATGACAGCGCTAAGGAGATCGAATATGCCGACCGGAAGATATCCCATAAAAATATATTGTCATGGTTGCTCGGACTTGATTAGCAAGTGGTGTCTAAATCCTTAAAAAACAATTTCAAAGTTTATGACAGACCCTTAGTACCTTGCCATATTATATGGTGTCACAACAGGCAACCTAAATAAGGCTGTAAAAAGAAATATTGAAAGGTTTCCGGAAGATTTTAAATATAGCTTGACAGTCTTATGAAAAACCAAACAAGGAATTCCCCTCTCTTGATTTCCCATCAAGCCCTTAACTATACTTTAAATATGCAAGGTAAATTTAAAGTGTACTTACGTAATTTAGAGCAGAGGATCAGGCATCTCACGGATAAAAAACAGTCGGCAATAATTTTAGGCCCGCGGCAGACAGGCAAGACAACTCTGGTGAAGCAATGTCTTTCTGAGCAAGCTTTCACACATATATCTTGAAGAGGAGATACGAGCTGAGGAATTAAGCAGGAAGGTCGGGGCATTCGGCCGTTTTATGGAACTGGCAGCACAGGAGTCCGGGACAAACCCGAATCTGACAAAGCTTTCTCTGAAATCAGGGGGTTGGCAAGCTTTATGGAGACATATAAAGGGTTGGCTAAACACGGCTATGTTGTAACCAACGGCAGGGTACCTGAGAAACTAACTGATAAAATTACAGCTATCCCATGGAGGTTTATCTGATACCTTCTCTCAACACTTAGATACTCTACCTAATATCCTCCAGTTGCTTTCAACGGTCTACCTTTACTATATGCAACTATCATAACCTCTCACCGCTTGCCTGTCTGTTGCACATTATTAAATGTGGCCATGATAGTATCCTGCACAAAGGATGGTGCAATGGTACAGGTTAATATTTTATAGAG
>JACRGV010000149.1 GCA_016212215.1 Nitrospirota bacterium | reverse complement strand
CCTTGAACAAAGGGGGGGATTGCCGTTGGCCATTGAGCACCAAAGGAACTTTCCCCCCCTTAACAAGGGGGGGCTTGGGGGGGTGGTTTTCATCCTCCTTTGTGAAACCTCCGTTTCATGACGGTTCATCCGAAAATCCCTCCGGCGGGGTAAGAAAACCCCGCCTATCCCTATCTACGAGGATAGGCGGGACATTCTTGTCCCGCTGATTTTCATGGCCCTTTGTGAGCCAACGATTCATGAGTGTTTCCTTATCTATTATCACTTTCCATCATGAAAATGGTATATAAAAACATAATCATATAATAAAGTCAATGTTAGGTTGGTATCATTTCATGCGGGGTCTTATTATCCTTGTCCAGAACACTCCTAACTTTGCTTAGCAGCTCTTTGGTAGAGACGGGTTTCATTATAAACTCTATGCCTGTTTTATTATAAAAGGCTTCATTGTTCATAAATCCTTTTGGATAACCGCTGATAAAAATAAATTTCATATCAGGTTTTCCCTTAAATATCTCCTGATAAACCTCTGCCCCTGTTTTGAAAGGCAGGACTACATCAAGTAGTGCAAGGTCAATATTATCTTTATTGTTCTCAAATCTTTTAACAGCCTCTTCTCCATCTGTTGCCTCAATTACTTTATATCCGAACTCTTCAAACACGGTCTTCATGAAGCGCCTGACAAGACCTTCATCCTCTGCAATAAGTATAGTTTCATTACCGCCTGCAGGTATTTTATCTAAGGAAGATAACTCATTGTCATGTCTTATCTCTGCGAGCGGCAGATACAATGAAAATGTTGTACCCTTACTGTTTTCGCTCTCAACATCTATATACCCTTTCATCTGTTTAATAATCCCATAGACAATAGAAAGTCCAAGCCCTGTACCCATCCCAAACTCTTTTGTGGAAAAGAACGGTTCAAATATCTTTTCCTTAATCTTCTCATCCATTCCTGAACCGGTATCACTAACAGTCACAAGGATATATTCCCCTGTCTTCCCAAACCCCTTATCCTTAATAAATGTATCGTCTATATAATAACGACTTGTCCTGATAATGATAAAGCCGCCGTGCGGCATGGCCTCTGTGCTGTTGGTCACAAGATTCCTCAACACCTGCTCCATCTGATTACGGTCTGCCATAACCGGCATCTTATCATCAGAAAGTATCAGCCTAAGATTGATCCCCTCACTGATTACCCGCGATAAAAATACCTCTGAGGCCTTTATAATTTCATTAATATCCTGAATCCGCAAGTTCACTGACTGTTTCCTGCTGTATGTCAGCAAGTCTCTTGCCAGACCAGCGGCCCTTTCAGATGATTGAATAATATGGTCAACATAACCCTTTAATGAGTCCCCGGAATGGAGCTTCATGCCGAGAAGGTCTGCATATCCTATAACTGAAGTCAGGATATTATTAAATCCATGTGCAACCCCGCCTGCCAGTTGACCTATTGCCTCCATCTTCTTTGCATGAAGCAATTGGGTCTCAAGCCTTTTCCTGTCAGTAACATCACGGAATATCCCTTTTGTTGAGATAAATTTTCCATCCTGCATCTTTGCCCCAACCTTACCCTCCACAAAGACCTCATCTCCGCATTTTGTCACAAAGACTGCCTCAATATTTTCAATCTCTTTGCCTTTCTGGAGTTCTCTGAATATCTCCATACAATGCGGGATAGTGTCTTTTCTCAGAATATCAACCAATGTTAGATTCTTTATCTCTTCATCAGTATAACCAAGTACATTCTTCCATTTCCTGTTTACATAGATGAAACCTCCATTCTCATCAACGGATTGTATCAGGTCATTGGCATTCTCAAATAAATCCCTGTATCTTTCCTCTGACTCCCTTAAATTGGACTCAGTTTCCATTCGTCCGGCTATCCATCGCCGCATGGCACGGATTGAGGAAAGCCATACAGCAAAAATAATCGCAATTCCAATAATGCTGAAAGCGTAAAATATAATCCTGTAAACCTTCTCCCTATAAAGAAGAAGTTCGCTTTCTGTCTCAAGGATTGAAAGGGTCTGCCTCATGCCGCCGGAGTATATTACCTTCTGCCTGAGGTATGCAGGACTGTTCAATAGAAACGAGGCATCATCCCTCCTCCCCTCCCGTATCAGAGAGAAGGCATTCCTTTCCATCTGCACGAGTTCCATATTTGCCCGGTTCGTTTGTTTTACATAAACATCCGTCTGTTTACCCTTAAACAATTTAAGTGTGTCGTTAATAAGAATGTCCAATTCCGGTTCAAACTGGTTATACCTGTCCTCATATTTCATATCTCCTGTTGCGGCTGCCATACGGGCAGACATTGTAAGCACTTCATCCAGAAGCATAATTCTGCCGACGTTGAGGGAAAGAGAAAGGTGCCTGCTTTGTAATTCACTATTTCGTTTCTCCAAATAAAGATATTGTATAAGACAAAATACAACTATTAAGGTACTGACGAGTAAGGCAATACCGATTGCCTTTATGGGTAAGTTAAATATCCTGGAGGGTGATAATTCCTTCACGATCCTTATCCTTATTCAATAAATCCTAATATATTTTAAGTTTAAGTAGTTATGAATGGGCACGGAGAGAGTACTTATGTATCACATTCTATACACTAAAGCAGGTACGAAGTCAACTGCTGCCGACACCAATAAATTGGATTTGAATAATGCAGTGTCTCAAAAACGGCTGGTTTCAAAATCGCTCAATTTGGGTATAAGTATTAAGAAATTCCTTTCTCACAAAAAGGGCACAGTCACAATACCCCTGCCTTGCAATATCTTCTTTGTGTTGTTCGCAGGGACAGACGTGCCTTATGCCGGCTTTAATGCACTTTTCTACAGGCATACAGGGACAATACGGCCGCCCGTATCTTTCAAGGTTCACCGCCAGCCCTTCAATTATTGACCGCACCTTGTCTTTGTCAGGGTGGAGATGGTATGGGCCTTTTGATGCATACTTTTCCACCATTCGTGTTATTTTTGTAATTGATTCTGGATTCACTCTAAAACCACCCCATCCCCACCCTTACCCTCCCCTTGAAGGCGAGGGAATTATTGAGCGATAATCCTTCTTGCTTCTTGCTTCTTGCTTCTAACTTCTTACTTCTGCTCACTGCTACCTGTCATCAGCCTTACCAACGTCTTCCTAAAGCTTTCATCATCCTCTTTCTTCCTTGCCTTAGGCCCCTTTATTCTTACCCCTCTTTTTCTCTGCTTGTGAGAGGCATGTCTTTTCTCAAGTAGTGTGTCAATGTTGTGGTCGCTGTATAATCTGCCGGATGGTGAGAGTGCTATTGCCCCTTTTCCAAGGACTAAGGCTGCAAGGCCATAATCGGATGTTACAACAATGTCCCCTTCATCTGCCCTGTTTGCTATTGCAATATCAACTGCCTGAAATGCAGAGTCCACCCGTACAACATCCATCCCCTCCATAGAGCCGATGGCATGTGCCATACTAACGACCATTACCACATGACCCCCCCTGTCACGGGCCTCATAATAGATAATCTCTTTAACCGGACAAGCATCTGCATCAACGTATATATTCATGTCTTATGGATACAGCCCTCTTGCCAGATGTGCGTCTGCGAGTCTTTTTATGGCGATTACCATTGATGCCTTTCTCATGGCGATATTTTCCGAGACAGAAAACTTTAACACTTTGTCAAAGGCAACGGTGATGATCTCATGGAGACGTTCATTTATCTCTTTTTCCTTCCAGAAATATTTCTGCAGGTCCTGCACCCACTCAAAATATGAGACAATAACACCGCCGGAGTTTGCGAGTATGTCAGGCACGACAAATATTCCTTTATCATTTAATATCGCATCAGCCTCTCTTGTTGTGGGGCTGTTTGCACCTTCTACAATTACTTTGCATCTCAGCCTGCCTGCGTTTTCTTCGGTTATCTGTCCGGAGAGTGCGGCAGGAATTAGAATGGTACAATCAGTTTCCATCAGGGTTTTATTATCTATAAATTCTCCATCAGGATAACCTTCAAGTGTATGCTTTTTCTTTTTGTAGGAGACTACATTTGTAATATCAAGTCCATTCCTGTTGAATATACCGCATGTTGAATCGCTTATTCCTGTTACCTTAATATTGGATGCAGTTAAGAACCGTGCGGCAATCGAACCCACATTGCCGAATCCCTGTACAATAGCAGTAGATTCCTCAGGCTTTATACCGAGATGTTTTAATACCTCCATAGTAATGTATACCACTCCCCTTCCTGTTGCCTCTTCCCTGCCGAGCGAGCCTCCGATGCAAATTGGTTTGCCTGTGACTACGCCCGGTACAGCATATCCTCTCTGCTGGCTATAGGTGTCCATCATCCATGCCATTACCTCATCATTTGTACCTACATCAGGAGCAGGTATATCGTGATCCGGCCCGATGACCATATATATCTCAGATGTGAAACGTCTCGTGAGCCGCTGAAGTTCCTTTTTCGAAAGGTCCTTGGGATTACACCTGACCCCGCCCTTTGCGCCGCCATAAGGAAGGCCCACAAGGGAACACTTCAATGTCATGTTCATTGCAAGTGCTGCAACTTCACCGAGATTAACTCCCGGATGATAACGTATCCCGCCCTTAGTCGGACCAAGCGATGAATCGTGCTGAACCCTGAACCCCTGAAACACATGAACATCACCGCTATCCATGCGTATCGGCATGGAAACACACAACGCCCGTTGCGGCAGTCTCAACCTGTTCCATATATTACGATCAAGGCACAACCATTCAGCCGCAGCATCAAGCTGTGATAAAACATCTACATAAGTAGGCGAATCAAATTCAGCCGGAACCTTTTGCATAGTGTACTCCAAGCTCACCCCCACCCTAACCCTCCCCCATCAAGGGGGAGGGAACATATCTTTGTTATCTTTCTTTTTCTTACTTCTTACTTCTTACTTCTTGCTTCTTGCTTCTGCCGTCTCACTCGTCTTCAATCTCCATCCCATCATACGCCAACTCAATCCCCTCAGGAAGTTCTGAGTTCACCTTATCATGGTTGTATGAGTGGGAGAGATGAGTTAAAACAGCACGTTTTGGTTTAAGTTCTTTTATTACTTCAATGGCCTCTGAAAGGCCATAGTGTTTGTTGTGAGGCTGATACCTTGTTGCGTCTAAAATGAGAACAGATACATCCCTGAGAACACTCATAGAATAATCAGGGATACCATTGCAATCAGTTAAATAGGCCACGTTGTTTAAGCGATAGCCGAGTATCATGTTTTCTCCGTGAAATATCTTAACAGGCAATATGGTTATCCCGAAAAGTTCAAACCCGGTTTCAACAATATTTATTATCAGTCTGGGTGTCCAGTTTTTATTTCCTGAGTCATTAAACACATATCCGAATTTATCTTTTATAGAATTCATGGTATCACTGCTTCCGTAACACGGGATAGCTGCACCCTGCAGGAGATTAAAACTCCTCAACTCGTCAATGCCATGAATATGGTCAGCGTGTGCATGTGTAAAAAATACTGCGTCAATTCTTTCTATTTTATGGGTAAGGGCCTGGAATCTTAAATCAGTTGCAGTGTCTATCAAGATATTTTTGTTATTACTGCCGACAAGTATGGATGCCCTTGTCCGTTTGTTCTTTGGATTGTCTGACTGACAGGTAGCACAATTACATCCTATGACCGGTACACCGGTTGATGTGCCGGAACCTAAGAAAAGTATCTTCATTCACCCCATGCACTGTCCGGTATCATCAGCCTTTCAACAGGCTTACCGTTCATTATATGTTCATTCATTATTTCAGCAACATCATCTGCCGTAACCCCGCGGTACCATACTGCATCAGGATAAACCAGAACAATAGGGCCGAAATTACACATCCCTATACATGTGGAACCGCTCAGTATTACCTGACCAAAAAGCCCCCTCTTTTCAAGCTCCTCACTGAATTTCATTACAACACCCTGAGCACCCTTTTCTCCGCATGAACTCTTAGGATGACCGGGCGGCCGTGTGTTTGTACATACTAAAATGTGGTATTTCGGTTTAGCCATTATTTCTTTCCCCTTTCATTTTTTAATAAAATACGTTAACCTAACTCGATAGAAACTGTCAAGAGGGATTAAAGACAGTAAGCAGTTAGCAGAAGTTAGAAGCAAGAAGATAGAAGTAAGAGAAACGAATTAAACATACATGAGCGACTCGCTCACAAAGGGACATGAAAATCAGCGGGGTAAGAAAACCCCGCCTATACTCATAGAAATGGATAGGCGGGGTTTTCTTACCCCGCCGGAGGGGATCTTCGAGTGAACTGTCATGAAACTGCGGTTTCACAAAGGGCATTAAAAATCCCCCCCTTTACAAGGGGGGGTATGGGGGGGTGATTTACGAGTGAAATTAGACAAGAATGACATACTAAATCTTATGCAGGACAGGGCATACCGGCCGCTTCTTTTAAAAGAGCTTGGTGAGGTACTTGGTGTATCCAAAAAAGGCCGCAAGGAGTTCAACAAGATTGTACATAACATGTTAGAAGAGGGCTTGATTGTTAAGATACGAGGCGAACGTTACGGTCTCCCTGCAAGGATGAACCTTGTAACCGGTATTCTTCAAGGTCATGCTGACGGGTATGGTTTTCTGATTTCTGACACAAAAGGTGAACCGGATGTTTTTATCCCACGAAGGTATATGACTGGGGCAATGAATAATGACAAGGTTGTGGCAAGGATTGAGGCTGTTAAAGAAGACGGACGTATAGAGGGAAGGGTTATAAGGGTATTAGAGAGATTTTATAAAAAGGTCGTGGGACGATTTGAGAAAGGGAGAAACTTCGGTTTTGTAATACCTTCTGATAAGAAGGTCTGTTACGATATTTTCATCGCCCAGCGGTCTTTTAATAAGGCAAAGGACGGGGATATTGTAGTCGCAAATATTATCTCCTACCCCCAGAGTGCAAGAAATCCTGAAGGTGAGATTATAAAGGTTCTCGGTCAGCAGACGGCACGTGGTATTGATACGGATATGATTATAGAGGAATACGGCCTTCCTTCAGAATTTCCAAAAGAGGTGCTTGCAGAGGCCATGAATGTCCCTGAAGCGATTACGGATGCTATGCTGAAAGGCAGGGTTGACCACCGTAATCTTAAAACCGTTACCATTGATGGTGAGAGGGCACGGGATTTTGATGATGCCGTGTCCATAGAGAAAAGGCCTGACGGCTGTGTAATGCTGTGGGTGCATATTGCAGATGTCAGTCATTATGTCCCATGGGGCACTGCCCTTGATAAAGAGGCATACTCGCGTGGGACAAGTGTCTACTTTCCTGATAAGGTTATCCCGATGTTTCCTGAAAGGCTTTCAAATGGTATATGCAGTCTGAACCCGCAGGAAGACCGCCTCACATTAACAGCAGAGATGCTGTTTGATAAGGCAGGCAACCGCATTAATTACCGCATATATGAGAGTGTGATTAACAGTAATGAACGCATGACCTATACTTCTGTGAAAAAGATTCTTGAAGACCAGGATCAGGAGCTGATTGAGAGATATGGGGAACTCTTAGATACATTTCAATTGATGAAAGAACTATGTCTGAGATTGAGGAAAAAGAGGATAAAGCGGGGGAGCATAGACTTTGACCTCCCTGAACCTGAGATTGTCCTTGATATTCAGAGCAAGGCCGTTGATATTGTTCTTGCTGAAAGAAATATAGCTCATCAGATTATAGAAGAGTTTATGCTTTCAGCAAACGAGACAGTTGCAGTTCATGTAGGTAGTAAACCCGTGCCTTTTATATATCGTGTCCATGAGACACCGGATGAGGAGAAGATAATGGTGTTTAATGAGTTCATTGACAGCCTCGGATATAAGGCAAGGTTAGACCATACACAGCCAAAGACATTTCAGAGAATGTTAGACAAGTTAAAGGGAAAACCGGAAGAGGTATTGATTAACCGGCTACTGCTCCGATCCATGAAACAGGCACGTTACTCTACTGAGAACATTGGCCACTTCGGCCTTGCATCCGAACACTACACCCACTTCACATCCCCCATCCGGCGTTACCCTGACCTCATTGTTCACCGCATGATAAAGGAGAGTGAGAAACTCATGAAACACAGCCGCACAAAGGACAACGAGAATTCCCCCCCTTTGTTCAAGGGGGGGCGTGGGGGGGTGTTCAACAAGTTCGAAGACCGGCTGATAGACATTGCAAAACACTCATCAGAGCGCGAGAGGCTTGCAATGGATGCTGAAAGAGAGGTAGTTGAATTAAAGAAGCTGGAATACATGCAGGACAAGGCCGGCACAGAATACACCGGCGTAATCTCCGGCGTTACAGCTTATGGATTCTATGTGGAATTAGATGACATACTCGTAGAAGGACTCGTCCGCGTCACATCAATGTACGACGACTTCTACAGACGTGATGAAAAAGCCCACCGCCTCGTAGGAGACAGACTCGGAAAAACATTCAGGCTGGGAGACAAGGTAAAAGTAAAGGTAGATAAGGTGGACATGGAAAAGAAGAAAATAGATTTTAAGTTGGTAATATAATAAAATATATTGTAAATAGACTATAAAAGTAATGGAAAAATCAATCTGTCAAAAATGGCTTGAAAGAGTGAAATATGATATGGATACTGCTGATGCAATGTATGAAACCGGCAGATATATTTATACCGTATTTATGTGCCAACATGTAGATAGTAAAATAGAATTGACCCCCTATCGTCATATAAATTTGACCCCCCTTAATACTATAATCTCCTCTCAATAGAGAGGAGGGAAAGGGGGATGATAAGGGGAAACAGGACAGGGACAGGTCTTGAAATATCACTTTTTAGTCCATTCATCCGTTAAAGCTTTACTTCCTATAGAAATATTACGGACAAATGACCATTAATCCCGCCTTCTTCCTGCTGCGGGGCTTCTGCCTGACTACAATCTGTATATCCCGCCCCATGATATTAAGAAATTGAAACAGCTGTTCCAATGAAAAGCCTGAAAGCCTGCCGTTCATGATGGCAGAAATTTGGGGATGATCTACTCCCAGAAGACGGGCAGCCTCAATCTGGTTAAGATGACGATTGTTGATGATTTCGGCGATCTTTCGGGCAAGCTCCGCCTTTGCCGGTCGGTCTGCCGGTTCGGACAGACCTACGTCTTCAAATACATTGCCTTTGCTTATAGTAATGTCTTTCATTTAGTTTTCTCCTCTTTGCCTGCATGGTGCTTTTCTGCCTGTTGCAGGCGCGTTTGTATTAAATCCAAATCCTTCTTTGGCGTTGCTATCCCGCTTTTGGATTTTTTCTGGAATGTGTGCAGGGCATAAACAATATCAGCATTGGTTATATGCCGGATTTGGCATAAATTGCAAGTGCACAGAAATCCACAAGGGAATGGTTCTAATTTTCGGGAACTAATCAGGATAGATTTTAAGTTGGTGGGGTGAAAGAGAGTCAAATAAAAAGCAGCTATTGCCTCTTGCCTATACAGGATTTTTCTGCAATAATAACACTTCCTATGACAAGGCTTGGTGTAAACATTGATCATGTGGCTACTGTTAGGCAGGCTAGGGGCGGGGTTGAGCCTGAACCTGTTGCTGCTGCTATCCTTGCTGAGACAGCAGGGGCGGATGGCATCGTGTGTCATCTCCGTGAGGACAGGAGGCATATACAGGACAGGGACCTTGAGCTATTACGGAAAATAGTTACGTCTCACCTGAATCTTGAAATGGCTGCTGTAAATGAGATGGTGAAGATTGCCTCAAAGATTCATCCTGACCTTGTTACTCTTGTACCGGAACGTAGAGAAGAGCTTACCACAGAAGGCGGTCTTGATGTCATAAAACAGGAGAGCAGGCTAAAGAAGGTAATAAAAACACTCCATGAAAATGATATAGAGGTCTCAATATTTATTGACCCTGATACAAAGCAGATTGAGTCTGCGTTGGAAACCGGCGCAAAAATAATTGAAATTCATACAGGTAGATACGCAAATGCCTCTACACGGTCTGAGAGGGAAAAAGAGCTGGAGAAGATAGTAAACGCAACCCTGTATGCAAGAGAGATAGGTTTAAAGGTATCCGCCGGCCACGGACTCAACTATAAAAACGTAACAGCAATCGCAGACATAAAAGAGATTGAAGAATTAAACATAGGCCACAGCATCATCTCCCGCGCCCTATTCGTCGGCATGGAAGCCGCAGTCAGGGAAATGAAGAAACTCATTTCAAATTCCAAGTGATGAGTACGAAATGATAAAAATAAAATACCAGATTCCCGATAAAACACTTCAGGAATGACAACCTCTTTTCCTGCTTCTAACTTCTTGCATCTTACTTCTTCCTTCTTGCTTCTAACTTCTGCTCACTGCTCACTGCTTACTAATCTCACCTTCCCATGAGCCTTCTGACTTGCACTACCCCGTTCACCTGTTCAATCTTTTGTATTGCCCTCTCAAGGTGGGTTAAGTCTTTTACATCAACAATAAAGTTCAGGATGGCCCTTCTGTCCTCTGTGGTGGTTATCTCTGCGTGGCTGATGTTTGCGGCAGAAGAGGTTATTGCCGCTGAGACGCTGGCGAGGACACCCGGCCGGTCTATGGTTGAAACAGATATTCTTACAGGATATGTAATCGGTTCGGTAGTATCCCATTCAACCGATACAAGGCGTTCTTTATCATAGTCCAGCTCATCAATGTTAGGACACGACGGGGTATGAATGGATATGCCTCTTCCCCGCGTAATGTATCCTAAAATTTTATCACCTGGTACAGGGTTACAGCATTTTGAAAAATGTATAAGTATATCGTCTATACCCGTTACCTTTACCCCTCCAGGTACACGCACTCGTTTCGGCGCCTCTTCCTTCTCCTTACCTTCCTCTTTCTCTACACTCTCAGGAAACAGTTTCTTCATGATCTGCTTTGGAGAAACCTTTCCATATCCTACCAATACACTCAGTTCTTCAATATCCTTAACACTGTATTCATTAAATACATCCTTCAGGATTTCCAGTTTATTAACAGCAGTGAAGCTTGACCCTATCCTGTGCAGTTCCTTTTCAATAAGCTTTCGCCCGATCTCGTGACTGCGTTTCCGTTCTTCAGTCTTTATGTAATGCTTAAGCTTTGCCCTTGCACTCGGAGTCTTAACAAACTTCAGCCAGTCTTTGCTCGGCACATGATTCGGATTTGTTATAACCTCTACTGTATCGCCGCTCTTTAATTGGTATCTCAAAGGTACCATCTTTCCGTTTATCTTTGCCCCGACACATTTATTCCCAATCTCCGTATGTATAGAATATGCAAAATCAACAGGAGTCGCCCCCCTTATCATCTCTTTAACATCCCCCCTTGGGGTAAACACATACACAACATCAGGAAACAGATCCACCTTAACTGAATCTAAGAACTGCTTACTGTCTGAGAGGTCTTTCTGCCATTCAACCATCTGTCTTAACCAGTTATATATCTGATTATCTTTAGCCTCTGCCTGACCTTTATCTTTATATTTCCAGTGTGCCGCAATACCTTCTTCAGCAACCTCGTGCATATCATCTGTCCTTATTTGAAATTCCACCCTGTGTCCTGCGGGGCCGATAACAGTTGTATGCAGTGATTGATACATATTAGATTTGGGTACCCCGATATAGTCTTTAAACCGTCCTGGTACCGGTATCCAGAGTGAATGGATCATGCCGAGTATGGTATAGCAATTGACCTTTGTGTCGGTAATAATACGTATCCCTGTCAGGTCATATATCTCTTCAAAGGGCACCCCCTGTGCCTCCATCTTCTGGTATATGCTGTAAAAGTGTTTTGTCCGGCCATAAACCTCTGCAGTGACCCCGTAAATCTTGAGATTCTGTTTAACAATCTCAATCACCTGATGTATATACCTGTCCCGTTCAGCCTTTTTCAGTGATATCTTTTTTGCAAGGTCAGTATAGATATCCGGTTTCAGATACCTGAGCGAAAGGTCTTCAAGTTCTATCTTCATCCACCCTATACCAAGCCGGTTGGCAATGGGGGCATATATCTCCATTGTCTCCTGTGAAATCCTCTTCTGCTGAGTAATACTTAATGCGGATAGTGTCCTCATGTTGTGCAGACGGTCTGCAAGCTTTATCAGTATGACCCTGACATCCTTACCCATTGAGATGATCATCTTTCTGAAGTTCTCTGCCTGCTTCTCCTCCCTCGACATAAACTCAACCTTGCTGAGTTTTGTAAGCCCCTCAACAAGGTCGGCAATGTCCCTGCCGAATTCCTTTGCAATATCTTCGCTGGTGGTAAGACTATCCTCTACTGTATCATGTAAAAGACCGGCAACTATGGATGCAATATCCATCTTCATTCTCGCAAGTATATGGGCGACTTCAAGTGGATGCCTCAGAAATGGTTCACCGGACTTGCGTACCTGTCCCTTATGGGCATTGGCAGAAAATGCATATACCCGTCTTATAAGCCCCACATCAGCATGGGGTATATATTCCAATACCTTTTCTATAAGTCCTTCTACGTTAGGCATCGTCTTTGTCTCTTTGCTAAATCAGGGGAATACAGGCAGAAGTAAGAAACGAGAAGCAAGAAGTAAGAGGTAAGAATGAAGGAAGAGCCTCATATCTAACTTCTAACTTCTTACTTCTCGCCTCTTCTTACATCTTGCCTCTTGCATCTTGCTTCATGCCTCTTGTTTCTTGCTTCTGACATCTTACTTCTTGTTTCTTGCCTCTTCTTACATCTTGCCTCTTGCATCTTGCTTCATGCCTCTTCTTGCCCTTGCTCCCCCTGCTTAACATCCTTCAGCCTCAACTGTATCCCATAAGTCCCCTTATATAAATTGAGTTCCGGGGTATATGCTACATCAAAATTATCACTACTTTTTATCAGATTATTATACGCTGATGCCATACTAAATCCAATACCGTCCAGAAAGGTCTTTCCCTTTTTCAGTTTTATCTTGAGATGGTCTTTTCCAACAACCCTGGGTTCCATGATACTCAGCCCTTTTGTACAGATTACCGGCTCAGGGTTTGAGACACCATACGGACGCAGGAGTGTCATTTCTTTAAGCAATGGGAAATTTATATCTTCAAGCCCTATCTCCGCATCCATCTTGATCACAGGTATAAAGTCCTGTTCCTTTAACTTCTCTGAAATCAGAAATGACAGCCTCTCCCTCAGGAGCGGTATATTGGATTCCTGAATACTCAGGCCTGCCGCATACTTGTGCCCGCCGAAGCGGTCAAGCAGGTCTTTACAGCCCTCAAGTCCCTCAAATATATTGAAACCGGGGATGCTCCTTGCTGACCCCTTGCCTGTACCATCCTCATCAAGGTGAATAAGTATACATGGCCGGTAAAATTCATCCACAATCTTGGAGGCCACAATCCCTATCACCCCCTGATGCCATTCTTTTGATGCCAGCACAATTACCTTTTTCCCTTCAATATCTCCTCCTTTGAGTACAAGTTCTCTGACCTCATTCTTAATCTTAGTCTCAATCTTTTGCCTCTCCTGATTTGTCCTATCCAGATGGCCTGCAATAACCAGCGCCTCCCCCATGTCTTCAGATGAAAGGAGTCTTACTGCTGAATCAGCCCTTGCAAGCCTGCCGGAGGCATTGATCCTCGGTGCAAGCATAAACCCCACAGTCCCGACATTCACCTCCCCGCCGGCAATCCCTGAAACCTCTTTAAGTGCAGCGACTCCAATCCTTTTCGCTTCTGTAAGGAGCCTCAGTCCCTCTTTAACAAAGTATCTGTTTTCTCCTGTAAGCGGCGCTACATCAGCAATAGTACCGAGGGCAACAAGGTCAAGAAGAGAAAATATATCAATGTTTGAAGTAAGATGACAGAAGTCAGAAGTGGGATTGCTTTTGACAGCTATTGTATGTGAAATAGCCTGAATCAATTTAAAGGCTACACCGACTCCTGTTAATCCCTTGAAAGGATATGTTGAGTCATGCCTGTTCGGGTTTAATAAGGCATACGCTTCAGGCATAACCTCAGGCGGCTCATGGTGGTCTGTCACAATCACATCAATCCCAAGGCCCTGTGCGAGCTTGACAGGGGCTATTGATGAAGTCCCGCAATCGGCAGTAATAATCAGAGTACACCTATCACTGTTTGCCTTGTGCATGGCCGCTTCGTTCAGGCTATACCCCTCCGTCATCCTGTCAGGTATATGCAATTGAACCTCAACACCGAGACTTTTAAAATATTCCTTATAAAGGGTACTTGCAGTCACGCCGTCAACATCATAATCGCCGAATATGAGGATCCGTTCCTTAGTTTGTATTGCCTTTATGATACGCCGGACAGCCTTATCCATATCATTTATAAGAAAAGGGTCAAGCAGGTTAGCTGAAGAAATATTCAAGAACTCCTTCCCTGATTTAACATCACGCACCCCCCTGTTAATCAATATCCTTGAGGTTAGCACATTAATATTAAGTTCCCTGCTTAAATGCCCTTCCAATTCAACATCCCGGTCTACAATCACCCATCTTTTTTGCATAAAAATACCTAATCTCCTTTGAACACTTATGACACGAATAAACAAATTATGTATTTTATTGATTCGTGTTATTCGAAATATTTGCGTTATTTTAGGTTATCTTAGCCAAATGGTATAGAGGTGTCAACTTATAATTCTCTATTAGTTGGGCTTGGGATGTAAAACGTATACAATTTATGGGATTATACCGCATAACCAAAGTTTAGGCTGACAATATTCTTGATGCTGATTCCATAGAAAGAACCTTCTTTGCATTTAACGCCTTGGCAACTAAAGCATTAATTTAATTCTTTCTATTTTAACTTACATTCTCAATGTTAATTATGCTTGTTTTTTCTACATCTACAATGTAAACTATTCCGCATGATAAACACAACCCTGCTTGAAGAAGTCATCAATGACCAGCTTGATAATTTTAAAAGAAAAGATACCGGCATTACCCGCAATGTTGACTTTGAGAAATAATCAGTACAAAACAGATAACAGTAATATCAGGCATAAGGAGAAGCGGAAAGTCCACGCTCTTAACCCAATTTGCCTCCAGATATAAAAATTACTACTACATCAATTTCGACGATGAGCGGCTTATTAATTTCACAGTTGATGACTTTCATAACCTGATGCTTGTCTTTCATAAACTTTATCAGGCCGATGTAATATTTCTTGACGAAGTTCAGAACATTGAAGGATGGGAGAGGTTTATAAGAAGAATACATGACGAGGAATACAAGATATTCCTCACCGGTTCAAACGCAAGACTGCTTAGCTCCGAGCTTGCCACTCATCTCACAGGCAGGTATGTCAAAATAGAGCTTTACCCTTTTTCCTTCAGGGAATATCTGAGTTTCCACAGGATTGACTACGATGTTAAAACTTCAAAAAAGAAGGCAATAGTTTTGAGATATTTCGATAAATATTTAAGGGGAGGCGGGTTTCCTGAATTTGTTAAGTCGTAACCGTTCACAGTTATCAGTTTACGGTTAACGGTTTTTCAACGAGTTATGTAACGCTTGGAGCATTTTTGAAATTGACTTCAATTCTTGAATGAGTTCTTTCGCATCACTATTAGAAAATACCTTGACCTCTTGTGAAATATATACTTACTTTTATATTTTTCTTAACCGTGAACCGTAAACTGATAACTGTGAACGGTTACTATTAGACAAACAGGAGAGGTGTGTCAATACATAAGATGTTCGGGGATAAGTTAAATTTGTATTGAAAAATAATCTTTGAAATGATATAAAACTACGGAGTTAACAAAGTAATGTTAGGTTATAAATAGCAATTTACTTATGAGCAGAACGTAATTGGGAATTGGCAATAATATTAGTGACACAAAGGTGTATCTTGAGTATGTCCAGCATATACTCTCAGGGGATGAGAATGCCTGCAGCCGGTTCGTGGAAGAGCATACTGACTGGGTGCTTTATAAGATATGGGAACTGATGAAGACGCATTGCCATTACAGTGCCCTTAACCGGATATGCTGTCTTCGTATATTGATGACAGAAAGGAAAGGGAAGGAGACAATAAAAGATTCCGGTAACCAGTGTGATGAATGTATGGATTCATACCTTTGGTGTTTTGATTATTTAAAGACGAGATTGAAGTCTTATAAAGGAATAAATAATTGCAGTCTCAAGACTTATGTGTGGTCTGTCATAAACTCGCGCACTATGTATATTGACTGGTTGAGGTGGAAGTATGGAAGGGGTTTTTAATGAGGCGGTTTCTGACAGACTGCCGGCAGTAATCCGGAGTCTCGATCAAACACATCAGAAGGTTTATATCCACCTTAGACTTGGTAAGAAGGAGGATGAGATAGCCACACTCATCCGTCTGCCGCCCGATGATGCAAAGGAGAAAATATCAAAAATCAGGGGACAACTTGCGGCAGCGGGTCATTTATATCTCATAGAAGACCCGCAGTTTGTTTCTTTATATCTCTCTTCTGAAGATGGAGAAGAAGAGCATGAGAGATATATACCTTCTGCTGATATTTCAGTTGATAACAAACTTATTATACATGAGTTTATCTCTATCCTTAAAAAGACTATTGAAGGGCTCTTGCCCAACCACTCCCGTATCCTGAGACTCAGATATCAGCAGTATATGACGGCAAAAGATATACTCGGATTTTCAAGAAAGATAGGTGTCAGCCTGATCCCTGGCAAATCAATATCAGAGATAGATGAGCAGGACATCTTTTATGCCATTAACTCGGCATTAAAAGAACTTCTGAAACGGTTGAAGGAAAGATACATGGAGGAGCACTTTCTATGCATGGATAACCTCAAATATATACTTGAAGAGGTGGAGATATAAAATCAAAAAAGAGATTTCATGTCCGTCAAATATAACTAACCTCCCCTACCCCCTCCTTGTAAAGGAGGGGAAAATAATGTGGAGGCCATTGGTAAGGAGGGGAATGCTGGGCAAGGTTCCTCCCCTTTACAAGGGAAACCCCACCTAACCTCCCCTTTACAAGGGGAGGTTAGGTGGGGTTGTTTTGAACTAGGCGAACTGTGTCTGTTTCCAAATAATTTTCGTTCTTTATTGAATAAAGATGTAGTATATTTATAAACTTAAAAATAAAAAAAGGGGGGGTAGGTATGATTCCAATAGATTTCGATGTTATTGTTTTAAAAGAAGAGAAAACCTATGTTGCTTATAGTCCTGAGCTTGATATTTCAAGTTGTGGGAATAGTGTTGATCATGCAAAGGAGATGTTAAAAACTGCTGTAAGGCTCTTTCTTGAAGAGGCAGACAAGATGGAGACTCTGGAAGATATATTGGAAGAGTCAGGGTACAGAAAAGACACAGGCGGCCACTGGATCTCTCCCAAACTTGTAGCAACAGAATTCGTGAGTATTTCGTAATATGCAAAAAATATCTCCGATACCGGCTGACAGGTTATGCAAGGTTTTTGAAAAAGCCGGTTTTAAACGTGTAAGGACCGAAGGTGACCATTTTGTATATACTAAGCAGGGTGTTCTGAGACCTGTTGTAATACCTGATTGGAAAGAGGTGCCTGTGTTTATAATCAAAAATAATTTGAGAACCGCAGGGCTAAGTAGAGATGAATATTTTACTTTGCTTGAGATGGTATAAACCTCCCCTCCCCCCCCCCTTGGTAAGGAGGGGAACAGATAAGCGATTCCTCCCCTTACCAAGGGGGAATGCGACTCATACTACTCCCCTTTACAAGGGAGGTCAGGTGGGGTTTCGTAGCAGAAATATTTTTTCAAATTTCAAAACTCATGTCCGTCAAATATAACTCATGAATAAAATAAATCATATAAAACCTGATAAAATCCAGTCTTATGTAGAAGAGAGCCTTAGTGGAGAAGATGCATTATCTATAGGGGGGCATATAGCTACCTGTGATATTTGCTATAAAGTATACACAGGGATTAAAGGGGTGTCTCAGTGTTTGAAGCAGGGTTTTAAAAAGACTACCGCTTCCAATGCGTGTCCTGAAGAGTGGGAGATAGCGGCGATGATTAAAGAGGATACGCCACTAGATTTCTCCCAAAGAATAGCAAGGCATATTGAGAGCTGTGATTATTGTCTTGAGATCGCAGGAATGTACTATAAGGCAAATTCTATTGATGCTCTTCCCATTAAAACCCCGCATGAATGGGCCTGTAAGGCAGTTGAAAGGATTCAGGGGGCAAAAACTGTTGCAGACATAAGGGAGTCTATTGCTTTTATAAAGAAAATATCCGGGTTTATCAGACGGTTGCCTGTGTCACTGCCTCCATTGCCGGGTTATGCCCTGGCCGCAACGGCGGTCATTCTTCTGATGGTATTCATCAACAGACCTCAGAAGGATATGTTGAAGATTATAACAATCACCTCAACAGAGAAGCTCACCTTCAAAGAAACCGGTGCACCATCATCATTTGGATTCATGGGAAGGAATCGGGCAGAGGGATTCAGCGGCATGTTGATCATTAAGGACCGGGAAGAGTTGTTGTTTGACTGGAAAGAGATTAAAGACGCTAAAGGTTATACATTTTCTTTAGTGGAACGGTCAAGCAGATTACCAGTGATACCGGCTATAGATATTCAGGAAACAAAAGCAGCCATCCAAAGGAAGAAGTTAAAGATGGATGAACCCTATAACTGGGTTATCAGTGGGATGACTTATGGCGGACAGAGCTTTGAATATACAGGTGAGTTTATTTTGACGAGATGAACGGCACCTCCCCTAACCCCTCCTTGTAAAGGAGGGGAATAGACAAACTATTCCTCCCCTTTACAAGGGGAGGTTAGGTGGGGTCATTTATGAGGTGTTCAATGTTTTCCAAAATTAAGATTTTCCTTTCAACTATAATAGTTCTTATGTCTGTATCCTCTGTCTATGCGGCCACAGATAAAGGCAAAAGCGACTACTGGCTCAAATCCTACAAAGAGGTTAAGGAAGGTTCAAACTATGACAGGGCTATGGAAATATTCAACAAGGTGCTTACTGCCGCAGACAGGCGGAGGGGGGTGGAACCGAGGCTCTATGTTATTCAGTATGACGGTCTTCCCTGGGCACAGTCGCTTGAAGACGGTTCAATTATACTTACAAAGAAAGCCATTGATTTTTGTTACAGGGGTGTTGATGTGGAAGAAGGGGATGCAAGGCTTGCCTTTGTACTCGGTCATGAGCTTGCACACCAGTTTAATGCCGACTTCTGGCTATACAGGTTTACTACAGCTACAAAGAACAATCCTGAGTTCAGCGGTATAAAAGAATACGCAAAGTCTCCGTCTGCAATTAAGGCGATTGAACTTCAGGCTGACCAGTACGGGATAATCTATTCTGCAATAGCCGGATTTGGTCCTGAGGCAATAGTCTCCAGGGATACAAACTTTTTCAGTGAATGGTTTCGTGCAATAGACCCGATCCTTTCTTCTACCGGCGAAGATGACCCCACTGTTAAACAGAGGGTTATAGCCGTAACGACAAGGCTTAAAGATGTCGGGTCAAGACTGGAGTTCTTTCATGCAGGTCTGATTGCATATCACATTGGATGGTATAAAGACTCCATCGCCCTATTTGAAGAATTCCTGAAATCTTATCCCGGCCGGGAGGTCTACCACAACATAGGGACTGCCTATCTTAGGCTTGCTATAAAGAGTTACAGGGAGACTCATGACAGAGAGGCAATCCCTTTTAACCTCTCAATTGAGATTGACTCCGGTACAAGGGCTGAATTTATTAATGTAGGCAGAGGCGGCGGGAATGCGGACACAGAGGCATACCGGAATTATCTCAACAACGCGTTGGAGTATCTTGAAAAGGCGGCTGAGAGCGACCCATACTATACACAGGCAAAGTTAAATCTCAGCGCTGCATATATTCTGGATATGAAATACTACAATGCCCTTGCCGGTATTGATGAGGCATCAAAGCTGATGCCTGACCACAAAGGCATTATCAATAACAGGGCGATAGCAAACTTCCTGTTGGGTGACTCACTAAATGACAACCACTTGAAGGAACGAGCTGCAATAGACTTTGAAGGTATAGCTAAAGGGGAGTGCGGCGGGCCTTACTCCAAAAATCTCTCTGTGGTTAAGCGGCTGATGGGGGTGCAGACAGATAGTCCTGTTCCAGCTCTTCCTGAAAGTGTCTATGTAACAGCGGAAGAATTCTCTGCCCCTGATTTTAAGTCTGTCCTGAAGCCTGGAGGCCATTTCATCGGGACAGGTTTTAAAAACATCGGTGAGGTTTCAACCGGCAAAGACTCCAGACTCAGTTTATACAGGGATACAAAGAGTAATGAATTTGTCCTTGTTAAAAATAGTATTGTAAAGGCCTTGTACAAAAAACAGGTGAACATAAGAACGGCGGATAAAAATAGTTGTACTGCAAAAGAAGTCTTGTTATCAGAAGAACAAGGGTATGGTGTTGATACAGTTAGGAATAATGTATTCATCTTCCGGAGATAAGGAAAGGCGGTTAATCAAGAAGGGGAGGTTGAGTGGGGTTAAGTGCCTGGAGATATTTTTCAAAAACCGCTTTCCATGTCCGTCAAATATTACTATAATTGGAGAGAAAAACTCTTAAGGGTATGAATGGGGGTGATGTTCAAAGTTAAATATATGCAGTAAAGGTAAAAAAGCTATAGAACAGATAATACATAAATTATGAAATTAAAAAGGAGGAAATAAAGATGAAGTATGTAAAGAATTTATATTTTATTGCGATAGCAGCACTTTTGATTTTTGCAGGTTGTTCAAGCGGGTCAAAGATTACAAAGGATACACCAATACAGAATATTGTTGCACCGGAATGGGTGATGCAGGGGAGCGGGGCATTTGGGGGGGATAAAGGCAAGGTGTTTTACGGTGTAGGTTCAGCCTCAAATATTACTGATTTTTCCCTTCTCAGAAAGCTGTCAGATGCGGAGTCAAGAAATGAGATTGCAAAGGTTGTTCAGGTTTATACTGCATCATTATTAGAAGCATATAAGGCATCAACAAGTTCAGGAGTGTCAACAAGCCCTTCAGAGGAGCAGCATGTGGAGACTGCTTTAAAAGAGGTAGCCTCAATGACACTTTCCGGCATAGAAATTGTACATCACTGGCAGGACCCAAGAAACGGGACATTGTTTTCCCTTGCAAGGCTTGATCTGAACTCATTCAAAGATAATATTGATAAAGTTAAAGAGCTTAGTGAAACGGTCAAGGAGACAGTAAAGAAAAATGCTGAACGTACCCATGAAAAACTGGAAAAGGAAATTGAAAAACAAAAGGGCGGAAGGTAGTATCCTCCCTCCTTAATTAAGGGATGAGGTGTTCTGATGAAGAAGACATTTTTTTTTGTAACTGTGATAGTGTTGTTAATAAATGCTTATGCGTATGCAGGTGTAGTTCAGGATATTGCAAAAAAGATTTCAACAACATATCCTTCTGAAAGTAATATTATAGGTGTGGGGATAGTAGAATCTTCAAACAATGATTATATGGACAGAAGGCGTGCCGAGGTCTCTGCAAGGGCTGAACTTGCAAAGGAAGTTAAGGTTGCTGTTAAAACAAACTTTATATCTGCTAAGACGTGCGAAGGGGAAGTGAAGGCGCTATTTAAAGATCCGATTGCATGCAATATTTACATGGGAGACATTATAGAGGAATCGGTTGATGTGGTTCTTGAAGGCACGAGGATTGTAGATGCAGGTGAGTTCAAACAGGAGGGAAGAACATATTATTATGCCATCGCAGTACTTGCAAAAAAGGATGCGATTGCAAAGGTGGTAGAGAATGCTACTGATGCACAGGCAAATGCTCAGGAACATTTAGACAAGGCAAATGCTGCAAAGGATGAGGAGATAAAAAAGGAAGAAAAGGCAAAGGCAGAAGATGAGATGAAGAAGGTAGTTGCCTATGAGAGCCAGGGGGATGCACTTGAGAAGGTGAGGCAGGATAGGGCATCATTTTTTAAAAAATTGGAGAGCCACTAATAATATTCCTCCCCTTTACAAGGGGAGGTTAGGGGGGGGGCCTCAGATAAGAAGGGACATTAGATGAATCGTTTAACTTTAACAATTTTATGTGTACTCATGGCTGTCCTTACAGGATGTGCAGCGTCTAAGAACGTAACAAAAAATGAGCCCCCTCCTGACTGGGTTATGAATCCCCCTAATGATGATAAGAGGATATGTGCTGTTGGTGCAAGCGAGCCAACATATTACATAGAAGACGGGAAAACTTATGCAACAGAGAATGCAAGAAAAGAACTTGCAAAGGTATTGCACGCGGATGTTAATTCAATCATGGTGGTGATTAAATCAGAAAGAGAAAAAGATGTGCATGAGGTTGGTGTTGTAGAGGCCGCGTCATGGGCAACGAAGGCGGTATTAAAGGAATCTCAGATAGTGTCATACTGGTACGATGAAGTTGGTATCAGGTCTTCAAATAAGAAGGGTGTTATGTATGCACTGGCATGTATGCCGAGGGGCGGGGTTAAGTAATTTTAAAAGGAGGATGCATAAGTGAAATTTAAAAACCATCGAATCCTAATCAAGCTATTAATCTTTATTATCTCCAGTGTGCTATATTTCCCCATACCCTCTTTTGCCTCTGACTTCCCTGCAAAGGAGGTTTATGCGAGATATTCTCCGTCTGTTATGGTCGTCAGGGCAACGGATGAGAAGGGAGAGGGAAGCATCGGAACAGGTTCCATTATTTCTGATGATGGACTCATTATAACAAATGCCCATGTGATCTTTGATAAGGAAGAAGATAAACCCTTTCCTGTGATAGTGGTCTTTACAAAGCCCAAAAAGCTCATTGGTGTTACAAAGAATGAACTGGACAAGTCTTATGAAGTAGAGATATTGAAGTATGACGTGCCGCTTGACCTTGCCATTCTAAAAATCAAGAATTACGACTTTAAAGCAGATATTGTCGCTCTTGCTGATCCACAGGAAATTGAGGTAGGAGAAGATGTTATAGCAATAGGCCACCCTGAGCAGGGTGGTTTCTGGACACTGACTTACGGCAGGATTAGCGGAGAGATAAAGGATTTTCAAGGCGTGCCAGGAAAAGAGATGTTTCAGACAGATACGAGCGTAAACAGAGGAAACTCCGGCGGACCCCTTCTGGACAGGAGGGGTTACATGGTGGCTGTCAATTCCAATATTGCAAGGCTAAGTAGTGACGGCCTCCCGATAACAGGCATAAACTTTTCAATAAAATCATCGGTTGTAAGAAAGTGGTTAAGTGAGAATGGATACGAGGTAGCTTATGGCAAGAAACCTCTAACTGCAATAAATGAACCAGTCACGAGCGGGGCGATCACAAAGGCTGATGAAAATAATGCCCCCTCACCCGGCACCGCTCCCATTAAGAGCGAGAATGCTAAAATTATTCCCCCTCCCTTGAATGAAGTGGATGCGCAAGCTGTCATCCCCCCTCCCTTGACGGGAGGTGGAAAGGGGGAGGGTGAGCTACGAGGATTTTCGAGTAAACCTGAGAAGAAGTTTGAAACACCTCAGACCCCTTATGACTACGATGCATTCTTAAAAGAGGCAGAGGAAGACCTTAAAGAAATGATGAAGGATATGAGGCAGGAGATAAAGAGGAGGAAGGGGCGGTAATCAGCAAAGCAAGATATTGGGAATACATCTCAGGAGGACAAATATGCAGAGATTAAAAATATGTATACTGTCACTTGTAATAATACTACTGCCTGTCACAGTCAGGGCAGAAAAGATAAATATTGTAGAGAACGAGACACGGAAAGAGGCGATAGAGGGAGAGCAGACTGATAAATCTAATCTCTCTAAAGGAATAAAAGTTGAAAAGAAAGAGGATGGAAATTTAAAGCGGCTTACAGGGAAATCCGGCAAAATATTTATGGGTGAGAACGATGACAAGGCATCAGTAAAACAGAAGGCCCACGACTATGCTATCCGTAATGCTATGGAACAGGCCGGGGTTCTGGTTTTAGGCAAGTCTGACATGCTTAATGGCGACCTTATTCATGAGCTAATTAGTATCACATCGGAGGCATTCATTGAAAATACAAAAATTCTTGTGGAAACATGTGGAGGTGAGGGAGGAAACCTATTCTGTATGGTTGAACTTGAGGCTGAAGTTAAGCCCATGAATCTTGACAAACACCGCCTTCTAAAGGTCATGAGGGCCTCGATTCAGGAACCGGACAAGGCAAAACAATCCAAGAAACCTGTGTTCCAGGAAAATGATGAGATTCAGGTAAAAGTAACCTTAAATGAAGATGCTTATCTGAGTATCTTTAGCGTAGACCAGGAGGAGAATGTTTATAAGCTATTTCCAAACCCATACAAAAAAAACGATATGATACCGGCAAGAAGTGAATTTGTTTTTCCTGATGATGCATTGAGAACAAAAGGCATAAAGCTGCGCGTTGCCACACCGGAAGGGAAGCAAAAGGCAACAGAAAATGTCGTTATAATTGCAACCAAAGAGGACGGACATTTTCTCGAAGACCCTGCACTTAAAAATCCTAAGTGGACAGACCTGTCAAAGGAACTTAAGGTATTTAATAACAGCAAACAATCTCCATGGACTGTAGAGACATTGGGGTATGAGGTGAGGAAGTAGCTTTCATTAATATTGACAGCAAAATTTCATCCTGCTATCCTGTGCTCGAAAAAACAAACTCCAATAAAAGGAAATACTGAAGGGAGGTTTTTATGCATCATGCGGTGGACTATAAAAATGAGATAATCAGTGAGGTAAAGGATTTGACCTCTTCCAAGGCCAAGTAGGTACTTGACTTTATATGTTTTGTAAAGCACAAGGAGGCGTTATCAAAGATAGACCCAACCCATGCATATTTTTACACCCCCAAGTGGCAAAAGATGGAAAAGCAGGCTGAAGAAGATATAAAGACTGGGAGGGTTTCAAAGGTCTATGAAGCAGGGGAGATAGACAGCCTCTTTGCAGATATAAAAAAGGGCAAACAGAAGGCTGGTAAGTGAAAATTTGCCGGACAAAGACCTTTGATCAGGCCTTTATAAATTTGTCTGTACGTATTTACCATGTTTACCATGAACAGGGTGAAAACGGGAGATGTCCCTGCTCGCTCCCTTTCTTTTTTCCTTTCAAATTCCCTTCTCTCTGTCCGTCAAATTATATCTAAATAAAGATGATGTTAATCTTGACATTGGTTTAAAGCTTCACTAATATCTTTTCAGATTTTGTGAGGAAATAAGCTGGATAATATGAAATTGAACAGGAGGTGATGTGGTGTTACTTATCAGAAGGTTTATGATGGTGGTTTTCTTTATAGTTATGTTCGTACAATATGCTTATGCTGTTCAATCCACTATTACAGAGGCAGAGGGGTATTCGTGCCTCGGAGATGATAAGACGAGGAAACAGACTGAGCAGGCGGCGTTTGCTGATGCAAAGAGGAGGGCGGGTGAGTATGCTGTCTCACACATCAGGAGCGAGACACGTATGAAGAACCTTGAGCTTGAGAAGGACATCATAGAGGCATATATGAATGCATCCATAAAAGTCCTTCAGGAGATTGAAAAGGTGTGGTACCGGGATGAGAAAATGGGTGACTGCTACAGGGTAAAGATCAAGGCGGAGATTACACCGGAGGAAAGGGTGATTGAGAAGGCGGCAGACAATGAGAAGGTGCTGAAAAATGAGGATGCGATGAGTGACCCATCCGCTCCGCTCCGTGTAAAGGTGTGGGCGGACAAGAAAGGGTATAAAGAGGGGGATAAGATAAAGATATATTTGAAGGGGAACAAGCCGTTTTATGTCAGGGTTGTATACAAAGATGCCGGCGGCGGCAATGTCCAGCTCCTGCCGAATCCCTACAGGTCTGACAATTATTTTAACGGCGGGCTTGTGTATGAGGTACCAACAGGCGGCGACAGGTTTGAGCTTGAGGTCACCCCGCCGTTTGGTGAGGAGAATATCATTGCATACGCAAGCACATCCCCGCTGGGAGATATTGAGTTAAAGAAGAACGGCGGCATCTTTCAGGTACTGACGCGTCAGGAAGATGTCGGCACACTGTCACGAGGCGTGAAGATTACAGAGGCCGCTGCCCATGAGGGGGGCGGTATTGCCGAGTTTGCAGAGGAGAAGGTCGTTGTGAAGACGGGGCACCTCCCCTGACCCCTCCTTGTTAAGGAGGGGAATAGAAAAACGATCCCTCCCCTTTACAAGGGGAGGTCAGGATGGGTAGGATTGGTTTTGAATTTTATACACAGGGGGATAACGGCATGAAGAGGTTGATTCTATTATTTATTGCAATTGTATTCCTGTCATCAGGGATTGCCTACTCAGAGGAGAGGGGTGTTGCTGTAAGGAAAATAGGGGGCAGTGAGACTGCATCAGTATCCGGTACAAAGTACCATGCACTCATCATAGGAAACAACGATTATAAGTACCAGCCCAAGCTGAAGACCCCGATTTCAGATGCCCGGTCTGTGGAGAAGATATTGAAAGAGATGTATGGATTTAATACCCGGCTTCTGATGAATGCCACGAGGAAGGAGATACTCGGAAGTATGAATGAACTCAGGAAGGGGCTTGGGGAGAATGACAGCCTTCTGATCTACTATGCTGGGCATGGGGAGTTTGATAACTCAGCAGCTGTCACCTCTCACATTATCTTACCTAAAAGTTTCACATTAAATTAACCTGTTGCTTACAGGTTTAACCGGAGAGGAGTTTTGATAGCTCTCCGGTTTCCCTGAAGCATTTTAAATAATCTCTGTGGATGCTATTCGGACATGTTCTCCTGAGACTATATTGCATGTCTCTGTGGCTGCTGCAATAAGAGACCCTCTGGCAAGTATGTTAGCCCGTCTTAATAAGCCGCCTGAACCCTGATGTATTGCAAGTATCGCCTCTTCAGAGAATAACTGCTCCCTTGCCCCTGCTTTTTCAAGATGGTGTTTTATGTATCCAGCCATTTCGTTGAGCCGCAGCCCTTCAATATGGCCTTTTCCCACAACTCTTGATGCCAGCGGACGTGATGTATAATACATAAGCTTATCCATAAGATTATTCTGTCCTGATAGTATCATTGGCATTACAGGCGCTGAGTCCAGTTCAAATTGCCCTATAATATGGAGCTGGGCAAACACCTCACCCCTCATCAGATGTGCCTCATCTATCATGAGAACAGGGGTCTGTTTTCTCAT
>JACRGV010000148.1 GCA_016212215.1 Nitrospirota bacterium | reverse complement strand
AATAACCTATACATTTATGCATCTCATCTTCCAGCCATCTTTGTGTGCTCCTCAATCGCAACCCCTCAGCGTAGATTCAACTACGCCTTCGGGTTTGCTCAATCGGTCGCACTCAAACCTGACCGAAATCTGAGCGCCTAACTACACAAGTTATTTCATGACAGACCCTTATAATTTCCGGCAAGCACCTTATTACTGAATACTACAGAACCACTCTCGCTCTATAACTTTGCTGCCCTGAAAAACATAAAGCCGCCTATCGCAAGAAAGACAATATTGGCAAGCCATGCTGAAAGCAGCGGCGGCAGGTGGCCTGCATAACCAAGATGCAGGGAAAAAGAGAACGACACCCAGTAAAGCATACTTATTACAATACAAACGCCGGCCCCTGATGCTATGCCGCCGAGCCTCTTTATAAAGAAGGCAAGCGAAATACCTATAAGGGTTAAGATGAAACCGGCAAAAGGGAAAGAAGTCTTTGCAAAGAGATCTACATTAAGTCTTTTTACGTCATAACCTTCCTGTTCTATCTTTTCAACATAGCTTTTCAACACACCAAATCTTGTCTCTGATGCAGTTACAACAGCATGTTTAACGTCTTTAAGATTAAAGGGAATATCTGTTTTAAGTTTGTCAAACGGATAGACATTAACCGGTATTTTGCTTGTGTTGAATACCCTTCTTATGCCGGTCTCTAAAAACCATTGCCCGTTTTCCTGAACTGCCTTGTCCGCAGAAATGCTTTCTCTTATCTCAAAGCTGTTGTTCAGATAATATACATTAATCCTCCAAAGGGTATTCTTCTCAGGTTCGATGAATCTGACATTAAAAAGCGTATATTTACCGGATTTAAACCAGAGACTGTCTTCTTTAAAAAACATCTCTTTCGGTTTTTTCTCTGCCTGCCTCTTAATCTCTTCTGATGCCTTGTTGGTTGCGGGTACAACGGTGTCATTGAATAAAAAGATAGCAAGAGAAAATATAAGTGTGATTATTAATTTGGAAGATGCGATATTAAATGAATTTATTCCGCTGGAACGCATGGCAGTTATTTCATTATATTTTGAGAAAAGGCCAAGGTTGATGAATGATGCAAATAGAAAAGATATCGGGGCAATGAGATATATTGCCTGCGGGATTCTAAGCAAAAAGTAAATTACAATAGTTGTGAAGTCCGTTTGAATCTTTGTAAAATCGCTGAGATTTTCAAAAAGATCCACAACCATATAGATGATTGTCATACCTGCAGCGAACAGTAAAAGAAGTTTTAAAAACTCTATTATTATGTATCTGTTGACTGTCTTCATTAGAGAATAACCGCTGCCCACCCCCACCCTGACCCTCCCCCCTCAAGGGGAAGGGATATACATTAGCCACCCTAATAATCTCTTTTCTAAATTATTTCTTCTAACTTCTAACTTCTATCTTCTTACTTCAAACGATTCTCTCATTAGTATAAACATGGTCAATATGATTAATATAAGAACCGGCAGCCATGCGGCTAAAACCGGGTTTATTATACCTTCCAGTGCAAGGATTTCACATCCGGTGTCAAGGATGTAGTAAAAAAAGATTACTGCAAGGCTTACAATAAAACCCGCAAACCTGCTTGAGAATTTTGACTTTATGCCGATCGGGACTCCAAGGATTCCAAGTACAAGGACTGCAGAAGGTACTGAGAATTTCTTATGAAACTCTAAGAAAAGCCTCCTGTAATCCCTTTCCTTCCGGCCCGGCACATATTCTTTCATAAGTCTTCTCAATTCCTGAACACTCATCCCCCAAGCCTTTTTAAACAGTCTTATATTTTCAATGGATTTACCTGTATCTATTTTCATATAATATGTTGAGAATGAGGCCATCTGATAGTTTACCCTGTCCTGGGACTCATAATGTATGTGTCCGTCTTCTAATTTAAGAAAGAGACTTTCAGTTGAAGGGTCATTCAGGAATCTCCCATGATTTGCAGTTATAATCTTTGATTCCTTCTGTGACCTGTCGGATATTAGTACCCCTTCAAGATTATATGTGCCCTTTATCCTTTTTACATATACCAATAAATTAAAGAGATTATTAAATACACCTTCCTGTAACCCGAGATTTTTCTGGTTTTTCAGTGCATTATATGTCTGCTGTTTAATCATGGTATTTGCAGCCGGCTGGAGTATAGTTGATGAAACCAATGACAATAAGAATGCAAGAACTGAAAAAACAAAAACAGGCGGGAGTATCCGGTATATACTGATGCCTGCAGACTTAAAGGCAGTTACCTCATGGTCTGTTGAAAATCGGGCAAATGTCAATATTGAAGAGAGTAACATTGCAAGGGGTATTGCAAGCACAAGAAAAATGGGTATAATGAGGGGGGCTAATTTCAGGAGTACAAGAAAACTAATACCTGAATCAGCAGATAACCTTGAAAACCTCAGCATCTGCTGTGTAAGAAACGCTGACATCAGCAAAGAAAGGCTGAGTGTAAAGGTAAAGAAAAGCTCCCTGATGATATATCTGTCTATTATTTTCATGATAAATTTAAAAGTTAGTGACTACTATAGTTTTTTTACAACATCTTGTAAATAGGACGAATAATTATGAATAATTTTGAAAGTTATAAAAAATATCTTGAAGACATGACGAGATGTTTTCCAAATTCAGGTGAAATGGTCAATCTATATAATGGGTTGATTGATATTTGGGGAGACAGTAAACCGGATGACTTATCACCGTTATTTTCTTACGAAACCCCCTCACCCTTACCCTCTCCCCTCAGGGGAGAGGGGGCTATCTATCTTAAACCCTCTCCCCTTGGGGGAGAGGGTAGGGTGAGGGGGTTGTGCCTGCTTGATGAAAATAAGATAAATGAGATTGATTTTACTAATAGCAGTGAGACTGCAATAAGGGTTTTTAAAATGATGTGTGAGAAGGGCTTAAAGGGGACAGAGTCATTGAATGGGTTATCTTCACAACAGGCTGTTGAAGTTATCAAGATGTCTCTTAACAGAGAAGACAGACACCGGAATGTAGTTATAAAATGGATATTGAAGCCATCTTTTATGAATCTCATAGAGAAGGTAAGTGCTGATAAATCAATAAAGGAAATACTTGATCAAGGAATATTTGAGAAATGCCCGCTTTGTAATGCCCCTCCCGGAATGGCGATTGTAGATATTCTAAATAATACTGTACAGCGTTTTCTATCCTGCGGTTTCTGTGGGTTCAGATGGCCTTTTACCGGTGGTGAATGTCCTGACTGCCGGAATAATAAACCGGAAAAGATGAGTTTTATTGTTGGAGATTCGGCATGCGAACAGGGATCAAGGGCTGTATGCTGTGATGAATGTAAAAGATATATAAAAACAGTGTTTGTTAATAGCCGGAAAGATGGCAGGGGATTTAATGACATTGACACGGATATTGAAGATGTCGCCACCATCCCCCTTGATATAATCGCCGGCGAAAGAGGATACATAGCTGTATGCCAGTCAGGCATCTGATAAATACCTTGAAATAAAATAACATGCTGTGTTAATATTCCGTATCTTGAAAAACCCCACCCTCACCTTAATCCTCTCCCTGAGGGAGAGGAAATTTACCTCCGCTTCAGGGAGGAAGATAGGATGCGAAACATATATTCCCTCCCCTTCAAGGGGGAAGTTAGGGTATTAAGCATATATTCCCTCCCCGACATTGAATGGGGGAGGGTTAGGGTGGGGATGGGGTTTATTCTAAGATAAAAGGGGGGCTTATATGTCGGGTCTTGTAAAAGAAAAAAATCTGCTGACCAGGTCGGCATATCATTATGAGATAATTGATGTAAAGGAGCCGAATCTTTTCAGGGAGTTCTTTCCTTATAATGAAGTTCCAAAGATACCGTTTAATCACCGCATTGTCCCGATGAACACGCCTGAAGATTTCTGGATTACGGATACAACCTTCAGGGATGGCCAGCAATCACGGCCGCCATACAGTGTAAAACAGATAGTTGATATTTATGACATGCTGCACAGGCTTGGCGGGCCTAACGGTGTTATACGGCAGTGTGAGTTCTTCCTTTATAATAAAAAAGACAGGGATGCGGTGGAACAATGCCTTGCACGAGGTTACAGATTCCCTGAGATTACAGGATGGATCAGGGCAGTTAAGGAAGACTTCCAGATTGTAAAGGATATGAAGCTCAAAGAGACCGGAATACTTACCTCATGTTCGGATTATCATATATTTCTAAAGCTCGGCATGACCCGAAGCGAGGCTGCAGCAAAATATCTTGAGATAGTCAGTGCGGCATTGGATGCCGGGATTGTCCCGAGATGTCATCTGGAAGACATTACGCGGGCGGATTATTACGGCTTTGTAATCCCGCTTGTTCAGAAGTTAATGGAGCTGTCGGAAAAAAGCGGAATACCGGTTAAGATCAGGGCATGTGACACGATGGGTTATGGTGTCCCATTTTCCGGTGCATCAACACCAAGAGGCGTACCTGAACTTATATACGGCCTTGTCCATTATGGAGGTGTGCCTCCTGAACAGCTTGAGTGGCACGGACATAATGACTTTCACAAGGCGCTGATAAATGCTACAACAGCATGGGTTTATGGATGCAGCGGCGCAAACGGAGTTATTCTTGGATTCGGGGAACGTACCGGCAACACGCCGGTTGAGGCACTGATTATGGAATATATATCGCTCCGTGGAGAGACAAACGGTGTAGACACGACTGCCATAACTGACCTTGCTGAGTATTTCCGTAAAGAATTAGGTGTTCAGGTACCTGCAAACTATCCGTTTGTAGGGATTGATTTTAATAATACAAGCGCCGGGATACATGCAGACGGCGCCCTTAAAAATGAAGAGATATATAATATTTTTGATACTGTAAAACTCCTCAAGCGGCCTATGGGTATTACGATTACGGATAAATCCGGTATTGCAGGGGTCGCATATTGGGTTAACAGCCATCTTGCGTTGGATGAGGAGAATAAGATTGATAAAAAACATCCGGGAATCGGTAAGGTTTTCAAATGGGTTACAGAACAATATGAGAGCGGAAGGCTTACGGCTATTTCATCAGATGAGATGTATGCGGCGGCAAGAAGGTATCTGCCGGAGTATTTTGGGTCTGAACTTAAACGTATGAAAAAGAACGCTGAGGAAATTGTTTCTCCAATCGTTGAAGAGATAATTGAGGACGGGTCATTTACCTCTATGAATCCGGAGAAGATGGAATTAGTAATGCAGAAGATGGTTGACGATAACCCGTTTATACAGTTTGCTTACGTGGTAAACCTTGAGGGAAGGCAATTAACAAAGAACATTACACAGATTGTTGACAGGGCCATGTTTGAAAAATTCGGCACAGGAAAAGACTATTCAGGCAGGAGATGGTTCATAGAACCGTTAAAGAGCGGTAGAATTTATGTAACTGATTTCTATAAATCATTGGTTACGGATGCGTTATGCATAACTGTGTCAATTCCTGTAAGAAATACAGCAGGAGAGATGACAGGCATATTCGGTGTTGATTTAAAGTTCGAGGATGTTTTAAAGATTGACAAAAAGATAGAATCAGGCAAGGAAGTTGATGAAAAGGGAAAAGGCGGGGTTGAAGGAGAGATAATCTGAGGAGGGGATAAAAATTGGCAAGACGAAATAAGGTTTCTATTATAGGTTCAGGGAATGTAGGGGCAACGGCGGCCCAGAGGATTATGGAGAAATCGCTTGCTGATGTTGTTTTGTATGACATTGTTCAAGGGGTGCCGCAGGGCAAGGCCCTTGATATTTCAGAGGCAGCACCCATAAGCGGTTCGGATGTAAATATTACCGGGTCGAATAATTACGATGATACCTCTGACTCTGATATTGTAGTTATTACAGCAGGTCTTGCAAGAAAACCCGGTATGACACGCAGTGACCTTTTACAAAAGAATGTGACTATTGTAAAAGAGGTTACTGAAGAGGTAGTAAAAAGATCACCGGATTCCATCTTGATTATTGTAACAAACCCGATGGACCTGATGACATATCTGTCATGGAGTGTCTCAGGATTTCCAAAACAGCGTGTAATGGGGATGGGGGGTGCACTTGATTCAGCAAGATTTGAGTGTTTTATTGCAAGGGAATTAAATGTATCCGTGGAAAACGTTCATGCATTTGTTCTTGGGGGGCATGGTGATTTAATGGTGCCGCTGACTAAATTTTCTACTGTTTCCGGGATACCGATTACTGAACTTATGGATAAGCCTGTAATCGAAAAGATTGTTGAACGTACGAAGTTCGGCGGTGCAGAGATAGTTGAATTACTCAAGACAGGCAGTGCTTATGTTGCACCTGCTGCTGCAATTACAGAGATGGTTGAGGCCATTTTACTTGATAAGAAAAAGATAATCCCAACAGCGGCCTATTTAGAAGGTGAATACGGGATCAAAGACCTTTATGTAGGTGTTCCTGTAAGGCTTGGAAGAGGCGGCATTGAGAGCATAATTGAGATCAAACTTTCTGAAGAAGAAAGAGAGGCATTTTATAAATCCGCAGACAGGGTCAGGAGCGGGGTTGAGGAAATTAAAGAATTGTTGGAGAAAAACTCATGAGAAGAATACATTATAATGACATTGTAGATAAAGTCAGAGACTTATGTATAGAAGCAAATTACAATCTGAGTAAGGATGTTATAGCGGCTTATGAAAAGGCTCTTGAAACAGAGAAGTCACCGCTTGGTCAGGAAGTCCTGAAACAGATTATGGAAAATGCTGAGATTGCAAAGAATGAGAGTATGCCTTTGTGTCAGGATACCGGACTTGCAGTCTTCTTTGTTGATGTCGGTCAGGATGTCTATATTGCAGGAGGGCTCCTGAATGAGGCAATTAATGAAGGTGTAAGGCAAGGGTATAATAAGGGGCTCCTTAGAAAATCTGTTGTACATGAGCCTATATTTGAGAGGAGAAATACATCAGACAATACACCTGCAATTATTTATACTGAACTTGTTGCAGGTGAGAACATAAAAATAATGCTCGATATTGCCGGAGGCGGTTGTGAAAATATGGCAGCGCATAAGATGCTGAAACCGGCTGAGGGGATAGAAGGGGTCAGGAAGTTTGTAGTAGAGAGCGTGAAGAATGCCGGTGCAAACCCATGCCCGCCTGTTATCGTTGGTGTAGGCATTGGCGGTGACTTTGAGAAATCTGCCATGCTGGCCAAAAAGGCATTGTTAAGACCGGTAGGGCAACCGAATTCAAGGCTTGAGGTTGCATCCCTTGAAGAGGATCTGTTAAAAAGGGTCAACCAGCTCGGTATCGGCCCTGTAGGACTTGGGGGACTTGTTACAGCATTTGCGGTACATGTAGAGGTACATCCATGTCATATTGCAAGTTTGCCGGTCGCCGTAAATATTGGGTGTCATTCAAGCAGACATAAGAGCGTAGTTATATAAAACACGAAAAGCATAAGTAAGAAGTAAGATGCGAGAAAAAGTATTAGAGTCATTGGCTCACAACTGCATAAAAACCCCACCCTCACCCGGACCCTCTCCCTGAGGGGGAGGGAAGCAAATGTTTTTTCCCTCCCCTTCAAGGGGAGGGTTAGGGTGGGGATGGGGTGATTTAAGGAATCCAATTTATTGATTCACTTAAGGAGTTAATATGATAAAAACTAAAAAAATAACAACACCACTTACAGATGAGGTAATCGCCGGTCTCAGGGCCGGAGATAAGGTTGAACTCAGCGGTGTCCTTTATACTGCACGGGATGCTGCGCACAAAAGACTTGTCCAGATGATTAAAGACGGACAACCCCTCCCATTTAATATACGGGGACAGGTAATATATTTTGTAGGGCCGACACCTGCCAAACCAGGAATGCCGATCGGGTCAGCCGGGCCTACAACTGCCGGAAGAATGGACTTTTATTCTCCAACGCTGATTGAACTTGGCCTTAAAGGTATGATTGGAAAGGGGGCAAGGTCTGAGGCAGTAAAAAAGGCCATTGTGGAGCACAAGTGCGTATACTTCGCTGCTATCGGTGGAGTGGCGGCATTATTGTCAAAAAAGATTAAAAAGGCTGAAATACTTGCATTTGAGGACCTTGGGACAGAGGCTGTCAGGATACTTCAGGTCGAAGACTTTCCTGTTATTGTGATTAATGATATATACGGCGGTGACCTTTATAAAGAGGGGATTAAAGAGTACGCTGCTGTTTCAGCCGGCTGATAATTAAACGCAAGGTTAACTTCTATTTTCAGTTCTATGCAAGATTCGTGCTGAATCTTCTTTACTTGCACATCTCATTGTGTTAACATTTTTTTAATAAAATAATTTAATATGAAACTTACTGCTATGCCTTACATAATGGCAATTATAATTGGCCTGTTGCTTCTTATATTTATTACAGTGCTTTTTAAAGGTAAAAGCGTTGACCAACAAGGCGGGGCATTAGAAATAGTTTCACTTGGGGGTCTGTCCCAGAGTATAACTGATTTCCATATTTTCCGTCTTAATGGAGAAAAATTAGATATGGAGATAAAGGCAAGAGAGGCAAAAATATTCGAGGGAGAAGACGATGCATCAATACGCGGGATAGAAATTACCTATAACCCTCAAAGGAAAAGTCCGGTTAAATTATATGCAGATAAGGGAACATTTAATATAGATAAAAATACACTCTACTTAGAGAAAGAAGATAATGCTGTTGATATAAAGATTGGAAGCAATGTTACGATAAAGGCTGACAGCTTAAGGTGGTTGGAAGAGAGTAAAGAGGTTAGAAGCCCGGGTAAAGTTTATCTTAAAGGGGACAATTTCAATCTCGAAGGTGAAGGTTTTGTTGCACGTATAGATAATGATGAATATGAACTCAAAAAGAATGTCAGGGCAACGATGTGGTGACCGTTCCCAAATAATTTTAGCAGTCTGCCTGCCGATACTTCTACTGCTATTTTCGGTTGCAAGTACTTACGGAGAGGAATCCACATCCACACATTTCATAAGCCGGGATCAGGAGGGAGGGCTATCCATTACATCTAAGAAGATGATCCTTAAAAATCAGGAAAACACAATCCTGTTCGAGGGAGATGTTGTTGTTGAACGTGATTCTGCTGTTTTAAAAGCCAATAATGTTGAAGTAATGTTTTCTCCTTCCGGTATTAAAGAAAATGGAGGGACAGAAGCACTTGAGAAAAAACGTGAGTTAATTACCATAACAGCAACTGGAGAAGTTAAATTTACTCAAGGCGTTAGAACGATATTAGCCGATAAGGTAACTTATTATAAAAAAGATGAGAAGATGATTTTTACCGGCGCCCCCAATATCCATGAAGGCCATGATGAACTCATGGGAGAAAAGATCACTGTTTTTATAAAAGAAGACAGGGTTATTGTAGAAGGTGGGGAGGCGGTGATTTATCCGAGATAGAAAGAGGCAAGAAGTCAGAAGCAAGAAACTGAATATATGACTAATCTTATAGCGGAAAATTTGGAGAAGGTTTACAGGGGTCGTAAGATAGTGAACAGTGTAAGCCTTTCATTGATGGCAGGTGAAGCTGTAGGTTTGTTAGGTCCTAATGGCGCGGGTAAGACTACGATATTTTCAATTATCACCGGTTTACTAAGACCTTCCGGCGGACGAATACTAATTGACTCAACAGACGTGACCCACCTTCCGACTTATAAGCGTGCAAGAATGGGGGTTTGTTACCTCCCGCAGGAGCCGTCAATATTCAGGAAACTTACTGTTGAAGAAAATATACTGGCTATTCTCGAATTTCAACCGCTGTCTTCTTATGAACGTAAAGACATGCTGAACTCTCTTCTTAAAGAATTTAATGTTTCTCATCTCTCAAAACAACCTGCAAATACATTATCAGGAGGTGAGAGGAGACGTGTTGAGATTGCAAGGGCACTTGCATCCTCACCTGTTTTCATCCTGTTAGATGAACCATTCGCAGGGATTGACCCGATCTCAATATCCGATATTCAACATATTATTACACAACTAAAAGAAAGAGGCATAGGGGTACTTATTACAGACCATAATGTACAGCATACCCTTGAGGTATGTGACCGGGTTTATATTATAAATGAAGGTATAATAATGAAGTCAGGCACTCCGAAGGAGATTGTTGAAAGCGCTGAGGTAAGGTCTGCTTACCTTGGGGAGAGATTCAAATTACAGCATGAGGATAACATCATCAATAATACGAAGGGGGAGAGATGGACACGAAATTAGACCTGAGACTTGCACAGAAACTTATAATGACCCCGCAGCTTCAGCAGGCCATCAAACTCCTTCAATTATCAAAACTTGAATTAGAACAGCTAATAAGCCAGGCATTATTGGAAAATCCGGTACTTGAAGAAACCGCCTCAGAAACCCTTGATCCAGAAGATGAAGATAATTTTAAGTCCAGTCAATTATCAGATAATACTAATTCTGCTGTTGAAAAAGAGGCTGAGAGTATAACACCTCTTGACGGCTCCGGTTCTGACATGAAATGGGAGGATTATATAGATGATGACAGGGGTGAAAACAGGGAGTTGAATTTCCGAAAAGAAGCTGACGAGGACAGCCCCAGTTATGAACAGATTTTAACAAAGCCGGCCTCCCTGTATGACCATCTTATATGGCAATTAAAGTTATCTACTTCGGAGCCGCTTACTATAGACATCGGAGAGCTTATTATAGGAAATCTTGATGAAAACGGTTATCTTCAGTCAACAGTGGAGGAGATTGCGTGTCAGAGCAATTCTTCAACAGACAAGGTATTTGAAGTATTAAAGTTTATTCAGAGCTTTGACCCGCCCGGTGTTGCAGCAAGGGATCTGAAAGAGTGCCTCTTAAATCAGATTACTCAGATAGGATTCTCAGGGACTATAGTTGAAACAATTGTGTCGGATCACCTTTCTGATTTTGAAAAAAAACGTTATCAGGTTATTGCCCGTAAACTCGATATATCTCTTGAAGACCTGTCTCATGCAATAAGGATTATTGAGAAGCTTGAGCCTAAGCCCGGCAGGGCATACTACACAGCGGATAATGTCTATATTGTCCCTGATGTCTATGTTATAAAATACGAAGGTGAATACATTGTTCTGATGAATGAAGAAGGGCTTCCTAAGCTCAAGATAAATCCTATTTACAAGAAGATGCTGAAAGGAAAAAACGAGATTGGTGAAGATGAACGGGGTTATCTCGAAGATAAGTTCAGGTCTGCTATCTGGATGATCAGGAGTATTGAACAACGCAACAGGACTATATACAAGGTTGCACAGAGTATTGTAAAATATCAGAATGATTTCTTTGATAAGGGTGTAAACCAATTGAAACCCCTTACATTAAGGGAAATAGCAGAGGATATCCAGATGCATGAATCTACAGTGAGCCGTGTTACCCACAACAAATATGTAGGCACTCCGCAGGGCATCTTCGAATTAAAATACTTCTTCAGCAGCGGGCTTGGTACCTCAGGCGGCGAGAATTGTTCATCAAGGAGTGTCCGCGATATGATTGAAAGATTGATATCTGATGAAAACCCGAAAAGACCGTTCAGTGACCAGCAGATTATGGAATATCTGAGACACAAACAGATAGAGATTGCAAGAAGGACTGTTGCCAAATATCGTAAGGAATTAAAGATCCCATCTGCGAGCAGACGGAGAAAATTGGTTATATGAGGATAAATACCCCCAGTATGGTTGTTATCAGCGGCCTCTCAGGGGCGGGAAAGAGTAATGCCCTCAGGTGTTTTGAAGATTTAGGTTTTTTCTGCATTGATAACCTCCCGCCGCAGTTGCTCCCCAAGTTAGTTGAATTATGTACCCAATCCGGCAGTGAACTAAATAAGATCGCACTCGGCATTGATATTCGTGAGAGAGATTTTTTAAGTGAATTTGAGACAGTTCTGAATGACCTTATAAAGAATGATTATCCTATTGAGATCGCATACCTCGATGCCCGTGATGAGGTGCTTGTCAGGCGGTTCAGTGAAACCAGGCGTCCGCACCCTCTTGCGGCGGATAAACCTGTTATAGAAGGGATTAAACTTGAACGCGGGATTTTAAAGTGGTTCAGGGAAAAGGCCACACTTGTTATTGATACCTCAGATTTTAATATTCATCAGTTAAAGGCAGAGATACACAGGCATTTCTTAGAAAAGGGCAGGGACAAGAAGATTGTCGTAAACATTATTTCATTCGGGTTTAAAAACGGTGTTCCATACGATGTTGACCTGCTATTTGACGTAAGGTTCCTGGCTAATCCGAACTTCATTACTGAGTTGAAACCATTAACAGGTCAGGATACGGGAGTGGCGGATTATATACTTTCCATTCCACAGACTACTTCCTTTCTTAAACATCTTTTCCAGTTTATAGATTTTATCATGTCTCAATATGAACAGGAAGGCAGATACTACCTTAATATCGGCGTCGGTTGTACAGGAGGCAGACACCGTTCTGTTTTTATTGCAGAGACACTGGAGAAACACATTAATCAGATTGGGTTCGATACAACAATCCGGCACAGGGATTTGCCGAAGATTTGAAAGAAGGGAAATCTTAATCATGCCTTCTTATGTTGTTGCAATTACAGGTGCAAGTGGCGGGATTTATGGGATCAGACTGCTTGAATTTCTGTCCACATGCAAATTCAGGGTATATCTCACCATTACAAAGGCGGCATGGTATATCCTGAAAGAAGAGACAGGCTTCTATTGTGAGGGTAATGAGGCAGAGATTAATTCTTACTTATGCAGTTATTTTAAGGCAGAGCCGGATAATCTTCTTTACTATAACGAAGAGAATTTCTTTGCACCCATTGCCAGTGGTTCTGTTCATACAGACGGCATGATTGTGGTACCTTGCTCCATGAAGGCAGCGGCCTCAATAGCCGCCGGCCTTGCATCAAATCTTGTTGCCCGCGCCGCGGATGTTATTTTAAAAGAGAAACGCAAACTGATTATTGTACCCAGGGAAACACCATTAAACAGCATACATCTGCGTAATCTGCTTACCTTATCAGAAATGGGTGCTCACATAATACCCGCCATGCCCGCCTTCTATAACAAGCCCAAATCAATAGATGACATCGTAAACTTTATAGCAGGCCGGATACTGGATAGTTTGAATATTGAAAATACCCTGTATCAAAGATGGGGAAATCCGACTGAACCATAATCCTAAAAAAACATTTGACCACGAATATTCACGAATTAATACGAATTATTAATGACTATACCTGCAAGAATTTTCTCTTTATAGGACATTATAAGCCCTTCTGAGACGGTTCCATCTTTCTCTTAATTTATCTTCTCCTTCAGACAGAGCCTTTTCCCATCCGAGCTCATTAACTGAAGCCATAAGAGCTGCAAGCTGCTGCATTTTAATATCCATTGATGTCCTTCGCAGTTCATCATGTTCAAAGGCATTTATCACCTCCCAGCGATTCTTGAATTTAATGGCTTCTTTTTTCGTAATCTTCATTTTACAGTTCTTTTTCAATAATGAGGCTCTTGCAAAAGCATACAAATGTTTTCATTACCGCACTTCCCTGAATTATATTTATTGTTAAAACGATTATAGCAATTGGACACCAGACATTCAACCGGAAGTTTGTATGGTTGTGTTTGCAAAATAATAAATAAAAAATATAGTCAAAATTCGCTTGACAGCCGGATTACGATTTGCTAATATCCCGCACATAAGTTGAAATATGGTTTTCATTAAGGTCCTTTATAGTTAAACAACGCGTTGGTTTTACAGGATGGTGTGAGATGATTTCCTCTTCCACAAGTAATATCAGGCCTGCAAATTGCAGTCAGTCAGTCAGTCAGTCAGTCAGTCAGTCAGTCAGTCAGTCAGTCAGTCATATAATCTATCAAATATTTTTTTGTGCCTCAGTATTTTTCCCCAAAACCGTTCCTGGGCATGAAATGACAAATTTCAAAGCCCAAATTTCAAATAAAATTCAAAGTTCAAAAAATAAAATTATGCGTTTTGGTATTCGGCATTCATTTGAACTTTGGATTTTGGTATTTGGATTTATTTTTCCGTTCCCTGCTGATCCCCCCTCCCTTGACGGGAGGGGGTTAGGGGGATGGTGAGCTATGAGATAAACAGTAAGCAGTAAGCAGTAAAGGCAGGTTTTATCTGCTTACTGCTTACCGCTCACTGCTTACTCAAAAAAGGAGACCCACTATGCTTAAAACAAAACAAATTATCTTAATGACACTGATGTTTATCTTATTCCTGCCTGCCTTTGTCCTCGCAGGTGCAGGCACGGTTGACCTGCCAAAGACAGGGCAGACGACCTGTTATGACTCATTTGGAGCTGTGATTGCCTGCGCAGGGACAGGGCAGGACGGGGATATACAGGCAGGTGTGTGGCCTGGCCCAGTCCTCGTTTTACAAATAACGGTGATGGTACTGTAACCGACAACCTCACCGGCCTGATGTGGACACAGGATGCGAACCTAATAGCCAGTAGAGATCCATTTTTTGATTTAGATGGTACATTGGGTGATGGGCAAGTAACCTGGCAACATGCATTGGATTATGTTGCAAAGCTTAATGCAGAGGCATATCTTGGCTACACAGACTGGCGCCTGCCAAATGTCATTGAAGATGGTAGCCTGTTCAATGCAGAACAGTCTAATATGCCTGCTTGGCTGAACACGCAGGGATTCAGTAATGTGCAGAAGTTTGCATACCACGTGTCGTCTACTTCCTACTCGGGAATATATGCGTGGCATGTTGAAATGTGGTCTGGCTATCGTAGTTACTCCGGTAAGGGCTGGGATGGCTTCACAGTGTGGCCGGTACGTTCAGGACAGTCGGGGGGGGCACGGCTATGGGAGACAGGCCAGACGACCTGTTCTGATAGTGAAGGCAATGTGATTACCTGTACAGGGACAGGTCAGGATGGGGAGATAAAGGCGGGTGTATCATGGCCCAGTCCGAGGTTTACTGTCAGTGGGAACTGTGTAATTGACAATCTTACAGGCCTGATGTGGACAAAGGATGCAAGGTTACCTGGGACTTCAAAGACCTGGCAGCAGGCTTTGGACTATGCCAATAATCTAACTCTCTGTGGTTACACTGACTGGAGGCTTCCGGATAAAGATGAACTTATGAGCCTTACAGATTTTTCACAGTATAACCCAACCCTGCCAGCAGGACATCCTTTCCTGAATGTGAATGGGTTGTTGGCATACTGGTCATCTACTTCCTCCGCCTACTATGCGGATAATGCGTTTGATTTTGAAATGCTCGGTGGTACGATGTTTTTCAACACTAAGGACAAAGACTTTAATGTGTGGCCGGTACGTTCCGGACAGGTTGCTTCTGTTGACTTAATAGTCTCTATCCTCACAACCCCATGGACAACACTCCCAGGTCAGTCCATTCTGCTGTCTGATACTACCAAGAACCAGGGTACTGCTACTGCTGGTGACTCAACTACTAAGTTCTACTGGTCTGCCAATGCAGTTCTGGATAATAGTGATACCCTGCTTGGAAGCAGGTCTGTCCCATCCCTTGCCGCAGGTGCGATAAGTTCAGGGAGTACGTCCGTTACTGTTCCTTCGACCTTAACATGTTCAGGAATGACAAACTTCTACATCATGTCAAAGGCAGATGCGGATGGGGTCGTGTCGGAATCCAATGAGACCAATAATAAAAGAAACAGATATATCAAGGTAGGGCCTGACATGATTATTCCTTTGCTCACCGTCCCGTGGAATGCAGGTGCAGGTAAAACCATAAGTATAGGCGATACAACGAAGAATCAAGGCGGATGTACCTCAGTTGCTTCAGCTACAAAGTTTTACTTGTCTGCTGACAATATATTAGATTCAGGTGATACCCTGCTTGGAAGCAGGTCAGTGCCGTCCCTTGCCTCTGGTGCTGCAAGTTCGGGAAGCACTTCTGTAATAATCCCTTCCGGTACGGCAACCGGCAGATACTACATCATTGCTTTTTCAGATGCAGATAATGTTGTTGCTGAGACCTTTGAGGGCAACAATAATAAGTACAGGATGATTACTGTACCCTAATAACCCATGCAATTTTAAAAAAAGCCCCCTCACCCTGACCCTCTCCCCATTAGGGGAGAGGGGGCTATGTTTATGTTTATTTACCATCCATTGAAGCCTTTCTTGGCTATGCTTCTACCATACGTGCATGGGCAATCTCTCTATGACCAATAGGACGAACCTGTGAAGGTAGAAGCGAGGTTACAGCGATGGTTTCTCCTTCCAGAGTCATAAACTCTACTTCGTACCCTTTATCAACATGATGTACAAGGACAACAGTACCAACGTCCCCCTGTTCTAAGCCATATTCCGGAAGGTCAGTCGTCAGAACTACACTATCAAGTTCTCTTATCATCTTTATATTCCTCCTAACTAAATGAGATAGGCCGTAACGAGTCTCGGAATGGATTCGTCATTTTCAATAAACCAAACCAAACAGATGGCTGGATTTCTTTTATCTGGTGTGTTAAGTAATCCTTCAATAACATATCTTGTCCCAAATAGAGATTTCACAACCTTCGTAACGTCATAATTATAGGCATGTTCTAACAATGCCTTTGCAAATGCTTCCCAACAATCAATTGAGAAACCGAATCGAGTAAAAAATTGTGCTTTTCCACGACCATTACGATGTTTGAATGAAAGCAGGTATTCCGTAATTTTGGGTTGTGGTACGACTGCATTTTCATAATTAGGTAATTTCACTTTTGATATTCATCTAACATAATGAGTAGATATTTTTTATGGAGAATAGCATGACAGATATTGCCTGTCAAATAGACTTTTACCGCGGTTCAGGTATGTCTTATGAGTGACAATAAAGTCCCTCATCAATGTATAGCTTTATAGTCACAGTCCAAACTCACGACGTACATTCTCTTCCGAGTCGTCCTCAATCTCTTTATCAATTTCTTCTTGATTATCGTAATAATAGGAAAGGGCGTCATATATTTTGGGATTTTGGGCAAAGTCAGGTGAGGAAATTTATCTAAGATTTCTTCAGGAGTGTCGCCCATTTTGTGGTAGAACACAATACTGCAAACAGGAGTCCTATTTTCAGCAATTACCGGTTTCCCACCTTGCACTCCCTCTTTTTGAATTACATAAGGATGGATGAACTTAACGTTCATTTCAAAACCTCCATAAAGAGAATATTTATTGTTAAAGCGATTATAGCAATTGGACACACTACATTCAACCGGAAGTTTGTATGGTTATGTTTACAAAATAATGAAAATACCGTAGGAATAGATTCGTTTTTTTTCAATTTTATGACAGCCTTCTTTTTAATATCTCATAAAAGCTTTCTCTTTTTCCCATCATCAGGAAATAAACAACTTTTTTGGACTCATCAACAGAATATGCAATTCTGTAATCCACTTTGTTTTTTCTGAAATGATAGCTAAAAATACTCTCCATGTCTCCATGCAGTCTTTCATTATTGTAAGGGTCAATCATGATTTTATCTAAATGTGTATTATATATTTCTCTTGCTACTGATTTATCAAGCTTTTTCAGATCAGACTTAATTTTTAAGTGGTATTCATCTTTATAAGACATCTTTAAATGCTTCCTCTCTCGTCAGGGTCTTTACCTTTTTTGTTTTTATCTCCCTCAGCCTTTTTGCTATTTCTTTGTTTTCACCTGACAGCAAAAGGAGAAGCCTTTCTTTATCTTTTCTTTTCATTTTTTTAATTGATTCTGCAATATCTTCTATTTTTAACTCAATCATTACCCCGACACTCATCTTTTGCCTCCCTGAATTATATTTATTGTTAAAACGATTATAGCAATTGGACACCATACATTCAACCGGAAGTTTGTATGGTTGTGTTTGCAAAATAATAAATAAAAAATATATTCAAAATTCCCTTCCCCGTCAAGGGGGAGGGAATATTATTTACCCACTCAATTTGAGAAAGAACCAAAAAGTATAGGGTGATAACTGTACCGTAAAGATAGACATCCCCACCTCCTCTTTGACTCTTTGAGTAAAGGTGAGGTGGAAAATCCCATAGCTCACCCTCCCCCTAACCCCCTCCCGTCAAGGGAGGGGGAATAAACTTATCCCCTCACCCGGACCCTCTTCGCCATTTCTGAAGGGGGGAGAGGGGGCTATGTTTATTTACCCTCCATTGAAGCCTTTCTTGGCTATGCTTCTACCATACGTGCTGGGCAATCTCTTTATGGCCGACAAAACGAAGTTGTTAAGGTTGAAGTGAGGTTACCGCAATGAATTACTTTACATGGTACTGTATATAAGCTAATATTTACAAACAGCAGAATGGGAAGGCAAACTATAGCGATAAAAACTATTAAGAACCCTGTAAAGCTGACGCTGTTTATAAATATCACAAAGGAGTAATGGGTAAGGAAATTTTGTATGGTAACAGAGACAATAATACATAGATTCAATATTGATACATATCACAGCATGATCTCCGCCGGGATACTGCATGAGGATGACAGGGTTGAGCTGATAGAAGGGAGGATTGTGGATATGACACCTATAGGTACAAGACATTCTGCCTGTGTAAATAGAATAAATAGCTTTTTTAACTGGAAACTTCAAGGGCGTGTAATAGTTAGTGTACAGAACCCGTTACTGTTATTGACGGAAGAATCAGAACCTGAACCTGATATTACTATACTGAAAAACAGAGAGGACTTCTACTCATACGAATTACCAAAGTCAGAAGATGTATTACTGATAATAGAGGTCTCAGATACCTCTGTAGTATATGATAGAGAGATAAAGATCCCCTTATATGCAAGGGCAAATATCCAGGAGGTATGGATGGTAAATCTTCCGGAAAACAGTATTGAAATATACTCATCGCCAGTATCCGGAGGCTATGAATTCAGGAGAATCGCAAAGAATGAGCAGACACTCTCGCCACAGAACTTCCCCGAAATAAGTCTGACAGCAAAACATATCCTTGGGTTATGAGGATTTTTGTGTGAACCGACATGAGTCTTCGGATCACAAAGGGACATGAAAATCAGCGGGACAAGAATGTCCCGCCTATCCTCGTAGATAGGGATAGGCGGGGTTTTCTTACCCCGCCGGAAGGGATTTCGGATGAATTACATTGCCGCCTTCAGAACCTCATCCACGGTCTCAACATAAACGAACTTCATGTCTTTTCTAAGTTCCTCAGGCAGTTCTTCTAAGTCAGCCTCATTTCTTTTTGGAAGGATTACGGTTTTAATGCCTGCACGCCGTGCGGCGAGGGTCTTTTCCTTTATGCCTCCAATCGGCAGGACTACCCCTGTCAGTGTTATCTCACCTGTCATCGCGGTATCATTCCTCACAGGTTTTCCTGTAAGCAAAGAAACAAGTGAAGAGATCATGGTAACACCGGCCGATGGCCCGTCTTTTGGTATGGCCCCGGAGGGGACGTGTAAGTGTATGTCGTGTTTTTCAAAGAAGTCCTCCGGTATCCCGAGTTCCTTTGCCTTGGAACGTACATAACTAAGTGCGGCCTTTGCCGATTCCTGCATAACATCTCCGAGTTGACCTGTCAGGGTAAATCCTTTATTGCCGGGCATCTGCGTTGACTCAATAAATAATATATCTCCGCCTGTCTCAGTCCATGCAAGACCGGTGGCAACACCCGGAATTGCAGTCCTTTTTGCAACTTCTGAATATACCTTTTCATGCCCGAGATAATGGTGTATGTCCTCTGCCTTAACAAATACCTTTTCTATTTTGCCGGAGGCAACTTCTCTGGCAACCTTGCGGCATACAGTGGCAATCTCCCTCTCAAGGTTCCTGACGCCTGCCTCCCTTGTATATGCTGAGGTAATCTTTAATATTGCGGAATCAGTAAATTCTATATTTTCATTGGTGAGGCCATGCTCTTTGAGTTCTTTTGGTAAAAGGTGATTCCTCGCAATACCGAGTTTTTCTTCTTCTGTATAGCCTGACAGGACTAGTGTCTCCATCCTGTCCCTGAGTGCCGGTTGAATCGTCTGTATTACATTTGCTGTTGTGATAAACATGACCTTGGACAGGTCAAAAGGGAGATCCAGATAATAGTCCCTGAATGAAAAATTCTGTTCAGGGTCGAGTACTTCAAGTAGTGCAGAAGATGGGTCACCGCGGAAGTCCGTTCCCACCTTGTCAATCTCATCTATCATAAAAAGCGGATTATTTGAACCTGCCCTTCTGAGTGCCTGTATAATACGTCCGGGCATGGCGCCTACATAAGTCCTCCTGTGACCCCTTATCTCAGCCTCATCCCGCATTCCTCCTACAGACATGCGTATAAATTGCCTGCCCAGCGCCCTTGCAATAGACTGTCCAAGAGATGTCTTGCCGACTCCCGGAGGTCCTACAAAGCAAAGGATAGGGCCTTTCATGTCCTTCTTTAGCCTTCTTACTGCAAGGTACTCAACTATACGGTCCTTAATCTTTTCCAGATCATAATGATCTTCATCTAAAATCTTCTGTGCCCTGATGAGGTCAAGATTGTCTTCAGTGCTCTTATTCCACGGTATCTCGATAATATAATCAAGGTAAGTCCTGATCACATTATATTCAGGTGAAGCAGAGGGGAGCTTTTCAAGGCGGCCTAATTCCCTTTCTGCCTCTTTCATCACCTCTTCAGGCAGGTTTGCATCTTTTAGTCTGTCCCTTAACTCATTTGATTCCTGAGTCTTCTCATCAGTCTCACCAAGCTCCTGTTTGATGGCCTTTAGCTGTTCCCGCAGATAATAATCACGTTGCGCCTTTGACATCTCACTTTGAACCTGTGACTGTATCTTCCCCCCCAATTCGAGTAAATCAACTTCTCGGGTGAGGATCGCGTTAACCCTGTTTAATTTGTCTTCAACACTCTCTAATTCAAGTATCTCCTGCCGTTCTTCCAACTTCATCCTGACTATTGTTGATATAAGATAAGATAGTTTTAAAGGGTCATCAAGATTTATTGCAGTAATATTGATCTCTTCAGGCAGATACGGGGCAAGGGAGATCATCTTCTGAGTAAGGGCGATTGCAGTCCTCATCAGGGCCTCTACCCGTGTATTCCTTGCAGGTTCTTCAATAATCACATCAACTGATGCATTAAAGAAAGGGTCCTGTGATAAGAATTCCTTAACCTCAATCTTGACGAGACCCTGAACAACAATTGCCATACCCCTGTCCGGCATCCTGAGCATCTTATGGATAACTGCCGCAGTCCCAATGCTGTAGAAGTCTTCAGTTGAAACATCTTCTGTATCTTTGTTTCTGACAGCTACACCTGCAATTATGCGTTGAGAAGACATCGCATTTTCAACTGCCTTTATAGCCCGTTCATCAGTAACAAAAAGCGGGAGCACAGTAAATGGATATATTACAGTGTCTTTTAACGGGATTACAGGGAGCGTCTCAGGGATGTCACCTTTTACTATTAAAGAATTGTTATTGCTTTCAGGGTTTTCTTTTGGTTTAGGCTTGAACAATGTCTAATATTCCTTACCAGTTATTCCCCCCTTTAGTAAAGGGGGATAGAGGAGTTATGTACCTTCATCTATTTTGTTTATTGTAATATATAAAAATCCTTCTTTATCCTTGAGTTCAGCCTTGATCTTTTCAGTATCATATCCCGCAGGAAGCATCAGTACCCGCTCAAACTCACCATAATTAATCTCCATCTGATGATACACAATGCTGCACTTTTGCTCAGGGATGTTTCTTGTACCCCTGATAACCAAGAGCCTGTCTTCTAATGTAATTGATATATCATCCTTGTGAACACCCGGAATTTCAACCTTAATCATGAGTTCATCATCAACCTCATACATATCTGTAAGCGGTCTCCATCTTCTGTCTGCTAAGAGGTGAAACGGGTGCTTAGGGTTGAAGAGACTATGGAAAAGCCTCTCCATCTCCCAGTGAATATTATCTAAGTCATCAAAGAGGTTGTTGCGTGGCATGATAAGACTCCGAATATAATAATGAAACACATCGACACAGAAAAAATATTTTTTAGGATTATAATTTAAATAACTCTGTGTCTCAGTGCCTCTGTGGTTATTTTGTGTTTTATATCCACTTACTTCCTTTTAAATTACGAAATACAGCGATCTCCCATAGGCTGATGGGGGAAAGCCGCCTTCTTTCCAGAAGTTTCATGTCAGGGTCATTCAGCATAAATGATATGCACAAATCTGTTCTGAATCCAAGGTGCTTACTGCAAAAGGGAGATATTGAAGTCTCAATGGAAGATATTAGTTTATTACTGCTCTTAAAGTGATTTACAACCACTATTGTTCCACCTTTTCTGCAGACACGTTTTATCTCAGATAGTACACCATAAGGGTCAGGGACAACAGATATAAGATATGCTGCATAAACTGAATCAAAAGAATTTTCAGAGAATGTCATACTGGTAGCATCCATACGCTCAATGGTAATGTGTGAAAGTCCTTTTCTATGAATCCTTTTCTTGGCACGGGTCAGCATATTTTCAGAAAGGTCTATGCCTGTAACATGACAATGTGTCGGGTATAATGGCAGGGAAAGTCCTGTCCCAACCCCAACCTCAAGCACTTTATCGCCTGGATTTAATTGAAGCTGTTTAATAGCAGACATCCTGCCTTCTTCAGATATTATACCGAATAGGACATCATAAATGCTTGCATAGTTATTATATACTTTTTGAACTTCTTCTGATTTCATAAGCAATAACCTCCAGTCTTACCAAACTGAAATCGTCTCAACGCTGAAAATCAGGTTTATTAAATCTTCATACCCGATAGTTTCAACTCCCATATTTATAGGTTCACCCGACAATCTCTCCGGCGGGGTAAGAAAACCCCGCCTATCCATGCCAATATTTAGGATAGGCGGGACATTCTTGTCCCGCTGATTTTCATGTCCTTTGGTGAGCGTCTCGCTCATTTGTGTTTCATTCAAAGACTCCTCTTCCCGTAACACACAAACTCTCACATCAGGCATAGGAGGAAGCACTGAAGGTACTCCTCCGGTAAATACAGCCGCAACGCCATAAGCATTATCCTTCCCCTGTATCCTAACGGTGTCTATAGCCTGTGCATCATCAGGGTTATTTATTATGTGGAGAATTGGTTTCATGTGAATCAAAAGACCATCACATAATGCCCGCCTGCTATAATCTCTGAAATCTCTTCGCTGTCTGCTGTACGATATTTATAGGGGCATTTAGTCAGGTTAATATTATTCAGCGACATTTTATCAACAAATACCGGAATTTTCCACTCCTCTATCATAGGGAGGAATTTTTCAATAATGTCTATATCTTTAAGGTCATCTTCATCAGGTGATAGAATACGTGGAGATTCACCGGATAGAATAATCTTCAGAGGATTTTTCCCGATGCCCAGTCCGGCCGCTATCCTTATGGCCTCAGCAGGTCTGGGGCTAATGTCAGGATTACTCCTTATGAGCATTACAAGCTTAACAGCCATTACTACTCCTATCCAAAGGAAATGAATTTATCACATGCGTTTATCAATTCAGCAAGCACGGCAAGCCCCCCAAAGTTGGCTATGTCGGATGGGGAGATACCTTTTTTCTGTGCACCATAAGCGCATACAAACAGTTTGAGTCCTTCTTTTGAGAGCTCAGTCAGGCGGCTGTCATTTATACAGCTTACGCCTTCATCAATCAGATAGAGATAAACCCCTATATCTTTTTTAATGGCCGCCCTTGAAATCCCAATCACTATCTCAAGATTTCTGTTTGCCGGGTCAGTAGATAACATGATACCTAACTTCTTCATACCGGTTAGTAAATTAACATTCTGAATTATGGTGTGTCAAGTGATACAATCCGGAATGGATTTTAAGGACAGTTTTCTTAAGTTATGGATTTAATTTACCGTTATATCTCCATCTATTTTTGAAAGGAGACAAAATGGGATTCTTTAAAGTATTATTTAGAAATGTCAGTATAAAAAAACTAATAAACGGGGTAGTTCTTTTATTATCATTGCTATGCATATTGTTGGCAGGATTATCAGGATGGAATGCTTATAAGGAACGTGCCACTGCATTGAGGCTGTCTAACTTAAATGAAATGGCTGACATCATTATTACGGCAGCAGCCCAGGAGGCCCGTGAGCGGGCTTTAACAACAACTGCTCTTAGCAGCAGTGGAGCTGCCGGTTCCGACACAATAAGCAAAATAAACAAATTCCGGACAGATGGTGACAACCAGCTCAATAAAGCATTGGCCATCGCAAAAGGAATAATAGAGGACGAGCCGCAATCGTCATTTGCCACGACATTAGAACAAACTAACGATGCATTGAAGAACCTGATCGAAGCCCGAAAAAAAGTAGACTCAAGTTTAATTTCCAATGAAAGATTTATTGAATCGCCCGTTTGGATCAAGACGGTGACAGACCTTATTGAGACTTCTGCAAGACTTCGTCAGACAGCATTTATGTCTTCTATGCCATTAGAACAGATAACCCAGAATAACCTGATATTAAAGCATGCAATCTGGTTGATCTCTGAATATATGGGAAAGGAACGGGCCGCCCTTGCTATGGCAATATCTTCTGGAAAACCTATCCAGCCATCAGCAATGGACAAACTTAAAGCATTCCGTTCAATAGTAGAGTTAAATATTTCTGATATTCTGGCCATGAAAGGACACAAAGATTTAGACTCAAAGATAATGGAAGCAGTCACTTCTATGGAAAAGGCCCTTAGTCATTTTGATGAAACACGCCGTGAAGTTTATGCTGCAGGAGAAACCGGTAAATATACTATTGATGGACAGGAGTGGTTTAATCGCTCTACAGACACTATTAATGAAGTACTCACCGTTTCTACTGCGGTAACAGAAGTAAGTCATAAAAAGGCACAGGAAATTACGGGGCAAAATTTTTGGAGGATGTTGTTAATATTCGCCGGAATCGGCGGTATGGTAGTATTCATGGGTCTCGTATTGGTTATTGTGAATGATAAGACAAACCAGATAATCAAGGCTGTAGGAATAGTAAACTCTATTGCAGAAGGTAATCTTTCTGTAAAAATTGTTGCGGACAGCAGTGATGAGACAGGTCAATTATTAAATTCCATGGATAACATGGCAGGAAATCTGAAAAAGCTTATTGCCGATATGAAATCTACATCGGATAACATGGCATCTGCAAGCCAGCAACTAAGTGCCAATTCCGAGCAGATGTCAAAGGGTGTGATTTCACAGTCAGACAGGTCTACACAGATAGCCTCGGCAGCACAGGAAATGTCTCAGACAGTCGTAGAAATTGCCAAGAATGCATCCAGTATTGCCGCTTCAGCAAGTGAGACAACCAGGCTGGCAAAAGAGGGAGAACAGATTATTGATAAATCAGTTTCTGAAGTTAAGAATATTGCTGAGACTGTAAATGAGTCATCCCAAATAATGGTTTCGCTCGGAGAGCGGTCAAAACAGATTGGAGACATTATCAGGGTTATCAGTGAGATTGCAGATCAGACAAATCTTCTTGCCCTTAACGCTGCAATTGAGGCAGCCCGTGCAGGGGAACAGGGAAAGGGGTTTGCAGTTGTTGCTGATGAGGTGAAAAAATTAGCAGAAAGGACGGCAAAGTCTACATCGGAGATCGGTTCTATGATAGGGGCGATACAGGATGAGGTCGGTAAGAGTGTCACTTCTATGGACGAGGTCTCGAAGATGGTAGGATCAGGCGTTGAATTCTCTACCCTCACAGGAGACGCATTGCATAAGATCGTCTCCAGTGTAAATGAACTCCAGATGATGGTACAACAGATTGCATCAGCAACTGAGGAGATGTCTGCAACATCCGAGCAGATCAGCAGCGACATCTTAGCGGTTGCGAATGTCTCCAAAGAGACATCAACAGGTTCAGGACAGATAGCAGCGGCGTCTTCCGAGGTAGCAGTGCTTGCAGCAAAACTCCTTGAAATGGGGGGACAGTTCAAAGTTTAAAAGTCTTCTACCGGAATAATGTTCTCCTCTTTACTTGAAAATTCCTCCGGCGGGGTTAGAAAACCCCGCCTATCCAAGAATAAATTGAGGCATGTCTGAAGGAACAATACCGCACACTGTTTGAAGTTAGAAAACCCCGACTATACAAGAATAAATTGAGGATAGGCGGGACATTCTTGTCCCGTTGCTTTTCATGCCCCTTTGTAAACAATTCGCCCATGGGCGTTTCATCCGGCTTTCACCGGTAAATGTTTCTTTAATGTTATCCTCTTTGTTAGGCATGCTGTACTCCGGTTTTCATATTATTGATTTCTCCATAATATGACAAATATCATTTATCTTCCTGATTTATAAGCATAGACTTTGTTAATCCCTATACAGTTTTTAAATTCCTAACAGAGGAGGAAGACAATTTATGTATTCCGCATTCCTAAAATATGCTGAAAAGGCGGCCCGCAGGATTATCTATTATGCTGACTTAATATTTACCCCTAAGTACAATCCTTTCTATTACCTTGGGGCCATCGCCATCACATTCCTTACGATGATTTTTATAAGCGGTGTATATATGTTTATTTTCTACAAGATTGCGACCCCTTATGATTCTGTGAAATATATTACAGAAGGGCAATGGCACATCGGTGCCGTAATCAGGAGCATACACCGGTACGCCTCAGCCGGTCTTGTTGTAACAGGCATATTCCACCTTCTTCATATCTTTTTTACAGACAGGTACCGTCACTGGAGAACGATTGCATGGTTATCAGGAATTGCGGTTCTCGGCGCTATATGGTTTACAGGGGTTGTTGGTTACTGGCTTGTCTGGGATGAGAGGGCACAGATGATAGCCCAGTTTACCACCGAGTTCCTTGACCACCTACCGATATTCAAAGGAACCCTCTCCCTTTCATTTGCAAAAGACCAGCTCGTTACCGGAATGTTTTTCTTCATAGCCCTGCTTGTTCACCTCTTCATACCTGTGTTTTTATTTTTCCTCTTATGGGTACATGTTATGAGGCTGTCGAAACCTGTACTGACCCCTCCGAGGAATATGGCATACATGATTGGGGGATTTATCCTCTTACTCTCAATCGTAAAACCTGTTGTCAATCTTTTGCCTGCAAACTCAAGAAAGATTATTGCAATAACAGGTATTGACTGGTTCTACCTTTTCATATTTCCGGTTATTAATTCAATACCGGTATGGCTGACATGGGTCAGTATAGTTTCATCCCTTGCTTTTCTTACGGCAATCCCTTGGCTTAAAAGGACTAAAAGGGCAACTCCTGCAGTGATTATGCAGGAGAAATGCACCGGATGTTCTCTTTGTTTTAATGACTGTCCTTATGATGCGATTCATATCAGGCCACGGACAGATGGGAAACCTTTTGAACTTGAGGCAATAGTAATGCCTGAAAGATGTGCAGGATGCGGGATATGTGTGGGGTCATGCAGTTTTGACGGTGTAGTACTGCCGGATAAGACAGCATCATACGTTCTGGAAGAGATAAAAAGGGCGCTCGATGAGATAAGAAACAGTAAACGACCAGCAATCCTTGGACTGGGGTGTTCATACAGCGTGGATCCTCTTATTCCCTCTCCCTTGACGGGGGAGGGTCAGGGTGGGGGTGAGCCAGGAGAATTTTCGGAAAATATCCGGTACATCAAGCTCCCATGTGTCGGAATGATCCACAGGTCGTGGATTGAATACGCATTTGGTTCAGGGGCTGGCGGTGTGTTTGTGCTTGGATGCCGGATGAATGACTGTCAGTACAGGTTTGGTAACAAATGGATAGACGAACGTTTTGCTTATGAAAGGTCACCTAGGCTGAACAGGTCAGTTGATAAGTCAAAGATAAAGGTGTTCTGGATGGCACAGGCACAGAAGAAGGAATTGATGGAAGGGCTTAGGAACTTCGAGAAAGAGCTTGGAGGGGAGACGCAAGAAATTAGAAGCAAGAAGCAAGAGGTTAGAAACAAGAGGGTAGAAGTCAGAAGGAGGGTTTGTTATGCACTATCAACCGTCTCTTTGGTTGTTCCGGCATTCTTAATAATATATTTTTCTGAACTACCGTATGTTTTTACTAATTCAGGCGAATCCCGTCTTGTTGTAAGTGTAAGACATACATCCTCTAAAGTGGCTAATTGTGATGATATGGCAATTATCAATAAAGAGGCTGAGCGGTTCAGGGAATCATTTAAAAATTCCAAGAGGATACAAATGCAGCTTGGCAAGATAGGGGATTGTGCACGTGAGCGAAATCCGGTATTCCTTGAGCTTTACATTGACAATAAAATGGTACTCAGCAGGGACTACTTTGCAGGAGGTATAAAGAGCGACGGCCCTTCGTTTGCATTTGAGAAATTCACAGTAAAGCCTGGAGTGCACAATGTAATTGTTATGATGAGGGACTCCCGTACAAAAGATCACTTTGATTATTCTGTAAATGGAGAAGTAGAGTTCAAGGCCGGCTACATAAGGGTAGTGGACTTTGATGAGATTAAGAAACAGTTAAGGATTTCGTGAGTTGACTTTTATGCCTTAATATTTTATAGTTCCATAAAACTTAACAATTGTGATAATAAATATGGAACGTGATATAGCAGAAAATCAGGCAAAGAAGTTAAAGATTGACATAACGCAGATCGTACGGGAGTTTTGGGAGATTCTAATCCTTAAAAGTCTCTTTGATTCACCGGAAGGCAAGTATCTTATATTTAAAGGGGGAACTGCATTAAGGCTTGTCTATGGCTCACCGAGGTTTTCCGAAGACCTTGATTTTTCACTTACAGAGGACAAATTGAAGGGGAAGTTTAGTAGCATCGTTAAAAAACTTGTTTCTCCTTATTCAGAGCTTACAATATCAGATTTAGAAGAAAAATATTACACCTACCTTGGAGAAATAAAGGTTATTCACGATTATTTGCCCTCAGCTTTCAGGATAAAAATAGAAATATCAAAAAGAGTTGAGAAGGGTTACAAATCAGAACTTGCGGTTATCTCTACCCCATTATCCACAGTGCAATGCCTTGGAAGAGTGGCCACTCTTGAGCAATTATTTAAGGACAAGACAGCCTGTCTTAAAAGCAGGGCGAAACCCAAAGATACTTTTGATATGTGGTATATATGTCAGAAGCTTAAAATGGAATACGAGCCGCAAGCTATCTCAATATCTAAACAGGAACTTGTAAGGGACTTACGAAAATATCTCCCAAAGGATTTCTGGCCGGTGATTGAGAGGCTTAGGAGATGAAGGCAATAGAATTTGTCAAAACTCTGGAGAGGTTAAAAAGACCTTTTTACTCAATTTCCGATATAGAAAAAATAACCGGACTATCCAGAAACAGCATTTATGTAGTTGTGAAAAGATGGGTTGATGGCGGTATATTGGAAAGGGTCGGTCCGGGGATTTACCGCCCCTTCACTGCAAAACCGGCAGTGGAAATTGTTGCAGCATCACGTTATATACCGAATTATCTCTCATTCGAGTCTGCGCTTTCAAGGCATGGGATTCTTAATCTTGTACCTTACACATTGACATTTGCCACTACAAGAAAGTCCAAGAGAATTACTATAGAAGGAAGGGACATAGAGTTCAGGCAGATTAAAAAAGAACTTTTCTGGGGTTACGAGATGGAGGGGGGGATATATATTGCAAAACCTGAGAAGGCGTTTCTTGATCTTGTTTATTTCGCATCGAGGGGTGTAGCATCTATAGATTTAGATGAAATGAATATGAAAAGACTCTCGAAGTCCACATTAAAAAAACTCTCAAAAAAATTCCCGGCATATACTCAGAATAGCTTAGATGAAATAATTTCTGCTACTGTATTTTTATCAGATTGAATTTAACGATGGTTATGTCAGGGCAGTTGATACTATGTTTCCGAGCACATGATGTTTAATCGCACTTTTTCTACAGATGCCGGTATCTTGTGAAAACAGCATCGGTTCTAATATTATCATCACTGCACAATAACAGCCCCGCTTTTAATAAATGAATAATTCAATGCCTTATCCTTTGCCTGTATTTTGTATGTGTATACACCTGCAGGAACAAACACACCAGAGTTGTTTCTCCCATACCAGGTTACTGAACTTGTCGCACCTGCCACAGGACAGGACACCCCTGTCTTGTTAATTGTTTTTACAAGCACGTTTGCTGAATTTAAAATCTTAACTGTGACATCACAAGTTATAGACAGGTTATCTGAGACTGTAAAGCTGATAGTCGTCTTTTCTCCAAGGTGATGATTAAACGGATCAGGGGTATCCGAAACACTGCTGACCACTGGCTTAGACATATCCAGCCTGGTGTTGTCGGAATATCTAATTGAGATATTGTCTGCCGCATCCCTGAATCTGACACAGACCCATCTATTTCCATTACCTGTGGCGAATGTCCATGTTTTGCTTGTGGCATAAGGCTCCCAGGGCTCTGTATCAAAGACACCATCACGTGAAAGCTGCATATCAACACAACCACTGCCGCCGCCATCATCACAACTCAATATTAAAGTCACAGAGGTGGTATTTGTCCAGATGGCATTGTTTATAATGCTCCCCATTGTCAAGACAAAAAAATGGGTTTATTAAGGTGGATCATTTTAACCTGCACTTGTTATAGTTGAACCCACTATTTCAAAATATATCTCCCTTGGGGTTCTGTATCCAAGAGACTGATGTAGTCTTT
>JACRGV010000147.1 GCA_016212215.1 Nitrospirota bacterium | reverse complement strand
TTTAAATGTTCAGCCGGTCATTTTATCATTAACGAGTTTCTCATATATTTTTAAAAACCTTCGGGCATAAGGCTATGACAGACGGATAAAAAGTTTTATTTTCTTAATTTTATTGATAATAACGAGGATTTTCGGATGAACAAAGACTGGTTACTGTAAGGCAATGGTTTAAAAAAGCTGAAAGTGATTTTAAAACAATAAAAAATAACCTTAAAGATGAAGAGCCACCAACAGACGCTATATGTTTTCATGCCCAGCAGGCAATAGAGAAATATCTAAAAGGTACCTTAATCTATTTTGGGGAGCACATAACTAAAACTCATGATCTCGTATCACTATTAACTTCAATTACAGGAAGAATCCCGGAATTAAAAGAATTAGAAGATGAGCTTGATGAGATAAGCCGATATGGCGTTGAAGTCAGATACCCGGATGTAATTTATGATCCTTCAATTGAAGAGGCAAATAAGGCTTTTTCGATTGCCTTAAAGGTTAAGGAAATTATTATTCTTAAAATAAAAACATGATAAATCACTTCTGATGCGCTCACCTAAAACTGTTTCTAATCTGAAAAGCGAAATAATTGTGACAAGTGCTGATAATCCTAAACCTCCGACATCATACTATGCTACTATGGCAAACACGACTTTGACGTTTCCGTGCAAAATCCCTTGACACTCATCAGCTCCGAAGTTTAATATGCAAGCTGAATGTTCAGGAGAATGGCAGATAAATGGTTGATGTTGTGTCGTCAGTAAATAATATCCCTGTTCGTTTGACGAGTGAACGATGGAATCATATTGTTGAAAATCACAATGATATGGCAGGATATTATTATGAGATTTTAGAGACGGTTTCAAACCCGTCATTTGTGGTGGAAGGAGACGCTATCGGAGAGCTGTGGGCAGTAAAGCTTATATCTGCAAGAAAGGCATTCCTTGTGATTTACAAAGAGATGCAGGGTAAAAATGATGGTTTTATTATTACAGCCTTTATAACCACAAAAATCAAAAAACTTTTAAAAAGGAGTACCCTATGGAAGCAGCAATCACAGTAAAAGAAATATTTGAAGCCTTGCCGCATATCAGAAAGACAGGGGCACAACATATCTGGTTTGATTTTGATAAGGATGCTGATGTTCTTTATGTTAGTTTAGAACGTCCTCAAAATGCAACCGACACAGACATCTTAAAGGATGGGGTATTCTTGAGATATAGAGGGAAAAAGCTGGTAGGCATAACAATAACAAATGTCAATAAACGTTTCAAAAAGTAAATATTTCAACTGAATGATACACATCCCTCCCTTGCTGTGGCTGAACTGATGAGGCTGCTTGTAGATGTTGAAGGGGTTGCATGGGATAAGGCATGGGATATAACAAGGAGAACGGTAAATTACACGAATCACACGGTATTGCCCGAGGCCCTTGAGACATGGTCAGCCTCTTTTATGGAGAAACTCCTGCCGCGGCATATCAGGATAATCTATGAGATAAATCACAGGTTCCTGAAAGATGTTTACCATAAGTATCCCTGTGACATCGAACGCATGAAGAGGATGTCTGTAATAGATGAGGCAGGCGAAAAGAGGGTCAGGATGGCTAATCTTGCAATAATAGGCAGCAACAAGGTCAATGGGGTTGCCGCTATCCATACGGAGATACTGAAAAATGATATATTCCGGGACTTCCACGAGTTCTATCCCGGTAAATTTACAAACAAGACCAATGGGATAAGCCAGAGGGTCTGGCTCAGGAAGATAAACAAGGAACTCTCCGGGCTGATAAGCGCAAGCATAGGCGATAGATGGATAACAGACCTGTTCGAGCTTAAAAAGCTTCTCCCTTATGCAGATGATGCCTCCAATAGGTAAATCGAAAAACTGAGTCTCAGTCTACTCTCCGAAATCTGAGGCGTCAAGGAGATTTTTTAGGGCTTTTAGGGAGGATTACAGGGCATTAGAGGTGGGCATGGGTGAAATTTTCCTATCTTGAACAGCCTTGCATGTTTTTCCACTGGAACTGGGGGCGATCGCTCTGTTTTTTTGGCACACTTCTCTTACAGGACTTTTTTGGATTTTTCAATTGGCATAGCCGGCATTGTGGGAGTAAGATTCCTCAGAAGGGATGGAGTCCCAAAAGACGGTATCCGGGATATTAGCTGTTGGAGTTTTCGCTCTTACAAGAGGAGGTCTGACGGTTTCTTCTCCGATATGCTTGAGTATCACCTTTGAGGTCTGGTAGTCTGTAATAAACGAGATTACCCGCATGTTACCACCACATTTAATACATTGGAGCGGGTCTACTTCAAAGATACGATGGATCAAACGGGCCCATGTGGAATTTGCTCTGCCGATACCTTTTGTCTCTTGTATCACGATACCCTGATTACCCCTGTTTTCTTTTCTCTCTTTACCCCGATGCGAGCTGCTATAGATACCATAATAATATACGAGGCTTTCATAAGGAGATGGGATATGAGATGCGAGCAGCGCCATAAATTCCATGATTGTGTAAGTTTTATACCCGTTAGGAGAGGGTCTGTCCTTTCTCTCATAAACAGTGAGTGTGTTATCCACAGGATTAAATTCCACTCTATCCACTGAAACAGGATCCCTGCTCATATATCTTGCAATACTCTCAATGGCAGCCCCATCAGTACCGGCTATCTGGCCCCTGACATGGACATTGAAGCCTGAATGATGATTCCAGGACATAAGCATATTTATAAGTTCCTGTTTAATTACCCCTTGCCCCAGTAGTACGGTTAAAAGCCTCGCCCTGAATATCTCTGCTATCAGCGGGGGTGATATGCTCTTTTGTTCATAGAATATGCCGCACTTCATTATTCCGGCAGGAACAAGTGCATGAGCGTGCGGGTGAACATTGAAAAGAGAACCCTGAGAGTGGATATAATATATCCCTCCTGTATCTCCGTCCTTAATCCCCAGTGACTCTGTAAAATATCTCTCTACTGAATAATTTGCACTCTGAACAAGAATCTTTAATAGCCTCCGGTTTCGTCTGAAATAGGCTCGTAATAGTTTGGGTATGGTGAAGGTGATATGCAGATGAGGGACAGGTTTGACTATCTCTCTTACTTTCTCTCCAAATAGGATAGACCTTTTGGTAGAACAACTGGGGCAGACCACACGACAGCGGCAAGAATAGGCTACGAAAAAGTCATGGCCGCATTCATCACACCGGACCCTTGCCATACCGTTCTCAGGGATGCCGCACTCCAGAAAGGAATAAATTGCCTTCATCACCTCTGTTCTTAAGTAACCGTATTGCTCCTCAAACTGCTCAGGATAACTCCTCTGAAACTCCTCGAAACTGCCTTCGATAATCCGATAGTAATCAGTCCTCTCCGGATGACGCCTGTTATATATCCCTTTGAGTGCTTCTGCCATAACAGAAGGCAAAAGCCAGAAGGATGCCACTGAGCCTTATTCAACAGCTTGTGGTTGCAAACTATGGGTAAGACGGCTATAAGAACTGATGCTGTGCCGGAAGGAGGTGCACAGAAAACAGGGCGTTACCAGACGTCAGGTGCACAAAGACATAGCTCCCTGGGGCATACGGGATCCCATCTCCATAACGAGGGCAAGGTAGTCGCCAATGATGCTGAAGGCAGGGGGGCCGTCTGGGCAAGATACCTATATCTGAAGATGGATGTTACAGGGACAATAGTAGCACTGTCAGAGGATTTGTTGATGTTACAGTTGGATCGGTTGTGTCACTGCCAATATAGGTCATTGCTATTGTACCTGCGGTTGTGGTTTCTCCTGCGCTTATGCTTATGCCTGTCTTTTCTCCACTCCATGTCACTGTGTTAATGGAGTCTTTTCCTTCAAGTTTAACAGTGTAGTTTGTGCCTGACGGAATGCCGGTGATAATTCCCTGATGGGATGAGCATGACCAGTTGCCTGATGTAACTGTTTTGCCGGAAGAGTCTTTTACAACTGCGGTTACTGTTGCTATTCCGTAGTCTATGCAGATGTCATTGCCTGTGAGATATGAGGTAAGATAGGCAGTTGCAGGGCGTGCCAGTTTTATATTAAAGGTGAGTGCACCCGAGTCGCTTGATGTGTTCGGGTTGCTGCCGCAGGCGGTGAGCAGTGCAAGGAGTAATATGTAGAATGTAATAGTTAGATATTGTTTCATGAGTAAACTTCCATAGCTCACCCCCACCCTGACCCTGACCCTCCCCCCTCAAGGGGGAGGGAATTAAAATTGCAAGGGGGTATTTTCATTTTGCCTGCCATTACTGCGTTAATTTTCCATGGCGATGAATAATGAACATTTTCATCTGCAAGGAGTTGCATTACTTGTTATCTCCAAACACGACAACCTCCTCACCTTGAAACTGTCTTGCTGCGAAATCAAGGGCTGCTTCTATTCCCTCACGCGTGAGAGTTGGGTAAGCATTAAGGATATCTTCTGTTGTCATACCGGATGCTATACACTGCAATATCAGGGCAACTGATATGCGGGTGCCTTTAACAACCGGTTTGCCATTGAGTATACCAGGGTTAGAAATAATTTCTCCTTGTTTCATATTTCGTTCCTCCTCTGCATTTTAGTTTATACCTATTATTACGGGATACTGGTAGAGAGAGTAATGTAAGAAAATACAAAAGTCAAAATAACTGAAAGACTCTGCTCTACCACGTTACGCTTAAAGTGCCATCACTGTTACTGCTGCTTCCTCCGCGGCTTCCTGCAAGGGCGACTCCGCCTGCGACTGCTAATACGGCTATGACTACCCACAGCCAGCCTTTGCCGCTTTTTCCTGAGTCCGTTCCCTTTTCAGCAGGGATGTTGATTTCTGGTGTTGATACGGATTCAGGGGCATTCTTTGTTACATTAGAACCTGCAATCAGGACATCGTCTCCTGCAAGGCTTATCTTTGGAATACAGAGGTGGAGAGACGTCAGGATAAGGAAGGCTATCAGTATTTTTCATGGGAATTTTTTAAGATAATTTTTCATATACACTTCACTTTTCCTCTATCTCACAAGAAGACATTGTTATTCTGTCCAGTATCTTCTTCTGTTCTTCCTTAGAAAAGTCCTGTTCATAGAAACGTAGGAATATTTCCCTTCTGATTTCTATTTCATCAGCATCCGGTTTATTATTCCTGATTGACGCTATTACCTGACGGCGGGCCATATTGAACATGGAGAATCCCATCTGCATTCTTTCCTGACCGCTTTTTTTCATCATCATGTTTTCAAAAATGAGATTGATTTCAGGTGTTGTATCATTCATTTGAAAATCAACCCCATCCCCACCCTACCCCTCCCCTTGAAGGGGAGGGAAAAAACTTAGCATCCCTCTCCCCTGGCGGGAGAGCTGCAATAAAATCCCTACCAAATTCCTCCCCCCTCCTTTGCGGGGGGAGGCAGGAGGGGGCACGGGTGAGGGGGAATAAACTTAATGGTCTTTTCATGCAGCCCATTATATATCTTTGATTTTAAGGTATCAACCTAAATTAGGAATTGAATACTGATGAAGGATAAGACATCACTTCTTGCCTCTTACTTCTGCTTACTGCTAACTCTTTACTGCTAACTGTTCTATAATAGCCGCTGCAAACAGAGGCACCATAATCTCATGATGTCCTGTAAAGGTATAGCCCTTCCCGCTCCCATCCTTTGTAGGCCGCCTGACGACATTGGTCAAGGGCCGGTAGTGCTGGATAAAATCCATGTTTACAGTGGTAAAATTCTGCACATTATGTCCGAGGTTTCTTACAAGTGTTAATGCCTTTAAAAATACCTCCGGCAAAATTACAGCAGAGCCTATATTTAGATACACACCGCCCTCTAACTTTGAGACCACCCCGGCAAACATTTGAAAGTCCCTGTAACTCCCCTCCCCTGTTGCACTGCCGTCCATCTGCGGATAAATATGCAGTATATCAGCACCGAGTGCCACATGAACTGTTACAGGAATACCAAGCCGTGCACCGGCGGCAAGTATGCTGAGGTGTTTATACGGAAACTTTGAGCGGTTTATCATATCACCGACCGACCTGCCGATCCCCCACCCTTTTTTGACACCCTTTTTAATTGCCTCATTAAGTAATGTCCCGGTCTCTTCTGCCATACCAAATGACCCTTTACCTATCTCAGCGTCAACATCCTCGGATGTCTGTCCGGCATAAGCTGTCTCAAAATCATGAACAATACCTGCCCCATTCAATGCAATTGCATTGATGACTCCCCGTTCCATTAAATCTATAATCAGCGGACCAAGCCCCACCTTTATTACATGTGCACCAAGCCCTGCAGCAACAACCTTATTACTTTTACATGCACTTGCGATAAGGCAGGCAACCTCTTTAATGTCTTTCGCTGAAAGTATGTCAGGAAGATTATCAAGAAATGCTTTAAAAGAACTCCCGGCAGGCACCGGCCTTGCAAAGTCCTTCACATCCACCTTACTCTTCCTTGAATTGATAGAATAGGTCTTAAGCCCCTTAGATTTTATTGGCCTGAATTTCATGCACGGCAGAATAACACAGCACAGATAAAGCGGTCAAGGCAGGGTTAATCCAAGTCAAATTCCAGATTCCCAGATTCAGTGATAAGCAAGGAACAGTTAGGTGCAGTGGGTAAGTTTGTGCGGTCACTGTTCATGGACGTTTCTATTGTCATTCACTCGAAAATAACCTCAAGTAAGCAGTAAGCAGTAAGCGGTAAGCAGTTAGCAGATAAAGACCTGCATCTACTGCTTACTGCTTACTTCTCACTGCTTACTATTTTCATTCCCCTTTGTGAGCGGCCCGCTCATGCGTGTTTCACTTAACATAATATGGTAATCAAAGGCTTTAGCTCAGTATTCTTCTTATCACCTTTATAAATAACCTGCTCAAGAAACAGGCCTGACGGCGGGGCAGTAAGCCTTGCGGGTTCATTTGATTTTGTGTTCAGGTAAAACCGCACCTTTTCAATAGATAGATTTCCCCTTCCGACCTCTGCAATCACACCGACAACGCGCCGCACCATCTTCCAGATGAAGTGAGAACCGGTAATTCGTATCAATATCAGATCCCCATCCTCCTTTATCAGAATGTCATCTATCAGCACTTTCGTTGATTTATCTTCAGGTTTATCATCTGTAAACGATTGGAAATTTTTCATTCCAATAAACAGCTCTGCCGCCTGCTTCATCTTTTCTATAGCGAGTTCATCCTTTATCCACCAGACGTATTTTTTGCCGAAGGCAGTCCTCCTGCGGGAGATCTGATAGACATAACTTCTTGAAACAGCATCATGCCTTGCATGAAAATTCTTAACAGCCTTTTCAATCCCAAGTATATTTATATCAGCAGGGAGTTCATCGTTAAGTCTCATCCTGAGAATATCCGGTGCAAGATTGCCCTTCACTTCAAGATGGGCAACCTGCCTTATCGCATGAACACCGGCATCTGTCCTGCCTGATCCCTGAAAGTCAATCTCATTGGTATTAAAAACCTTCTTAATAGCAACGACCAGTTCACCCTGAACAGTCCGGGCATTCTTCTGAATCTGCCACCCGCTGAAACGCGTGCCTTCGTATTCTATGTAAAGTTTGAATATACTCATTGATCAAAAGTGATTACTAAAGAGTCTTTTTCCTTTTTCACATCATACCGCGAAGGCTTCAATTCTTCGATCTTAACCAACACTGTCCCCTTGTTCTGTTTATCTTCTTCTAAGATTATGTTACCGACAACTGATGAATCAAACTTTAAAGGCTTCTTCAGTCTGCTTATGGCAGGATTTATCTTAATTACGATCCAACTTTTACCTTCATTTACTTCGGTAACGGTATCTAATCCTGATGCTTTACCAATATTTGGGATATGTATCTTAATGGCTGATGTCTTGCTTGGTTCAACCAGCGAGATATCTGTGATCTCAAGGGTCTTTTTTTTAACTTTCCCCTTGTTTTTAATCGCACCCACTTTGGCCCCCTGGCCATTGATCATTTTCTGCCCGTTAGAAGATGTTGGGTTGGTATAAGGCTGTATTGGAGGTACAGCATTTGTCTTTTTTTTGTTATGTTTTACAACCGTTTTAGCTGATGGCGGCAATGGGGATGCTGTAATCGTGAATGATTCTGATTTGTTATACTGCACCTCCGCAACAGCAGCACCGTTTACAAATTCTGATGCAGGTATCCTGTCCGGGGTTATAACTCCGGAACCCGTTGTCAGCAACTGGACATCCGGCCCAAAGAGATTATAGTTCCTGATCTCATGGCCGGCCTGGTTATACGTCGTAACCTTTATCTTGAATCTCTGTCCTGCAACTGCCGACTCAGGTGTGAAGACATCAAACCGTGTAGGCATTGCCGGAACAATCCGTACAACTTCGCTCGCCTTCCTTTTGGCACCGCCAATTTCTTGAACGGTTATGGTGACATCTCCTGCCGGATCGTACCTCAAACTGACCTTTGACTGGCCGCCTGCAAATTCAAATTTAGATACTGTAGAAGGGAATGTTTTTAACTTACCTTTTAACTTACCTGATAATGTTACATTCACACCATTTCCAGTTACCGGGTAATTCAAAACAACATTGCCGAATTGGTCAACCGCTACAATAGATAAATCAAAGGATTCACCGGCAATAACCTCTTTTGGGGCAAATAATCTGAATGTATTGACAGGGCCGTTGACTATCTCTATTGTGTCACTAATACCTGTGCTTGTAGTTATCAGGTCTTTTGCTTCGATAGCAACTGCCCCTGTCTTTTTAGACAGCAGCGTGACAACACTCGCCCCATTCTTAAAGTCAGGGATTGTCAGCGGCTCTATTTTGGGTTCGTTATCTCCGGTAAATACCAGATTTATATCTTTACCTAAGATTTGATCTGAAATTGTATTGCCGAACGAGTCCTTTGCCGTAATTTTTATATCAAATTTATCACCGGCATTGACAGCCCGTGGGGCATCTATTTTAAAGGAATTAAGCCTGCCTGGAGTAACCGTTATGTCTCTCAGAAGAATAGGGATTGGGTTGCCGCGTTCCATTATAGAGAGTCTGACATTTTCAGCAGCTTTATTCATCAATGTAAACGTGGTCGCCCCATTGTTAAATAAGGAGGATTTAAATGATTCGGGTCTTACAGCCGCAGTTCCGGTAACGGCAAGGTAAAACTCCTTTTCTTTTTCCCCAAAATTGAGAGTTTGATTATCCAGTGAATCCACTGCATGCAGAGTTATTGATGCATCCTCGCCCGCTACTATCTTCTCAGGTATTAATATATTGAAGTGATCAAATTTCCCCGGTCTTACGCTAATCTCTCCAGAGAATACGAGTGAGGGAAAATTAATAATCATTGCTGTCAAGATCAGCATTATGGGAAAAATTGCCCGCTTCTTTTCTATCATAATTAAGACCCCCTTTTTAAAACAATCAGATTGTTAGTTAAAAAATAATTTGACAAATATTTAATCACATATTATCTGTTTTTGATCAATCAGGTCAAGGATTATTATATGAACCCAATGGAATTGACATCTGATGTCTTGATTATGCTATACTTCACAATCCTTAGGGTCTGTCATGAAATAACTTGTGCATTTAGGCGCTCAGATTTCGGTCAGGATTGAGTGCGACCGATTGAGCAAACCCGAAGGCGTAGTTGAATCTACGCTGAGGGGTTGCGATTGAGGAGCACACAAAGATGGCCGGAA
>JACRGV010000146.1 GCA_016212215.1 Nitrospirota bacterium | reverse complement strand
GCGCACGCCCTTAGCAGGTATGCACAAAGTAAGCTTCATCCATCTTACCTCAATTTGAAAACAGAGATAAGTCATTACTACAAATTTAGTTTGACAGTAAAATATCAATCCGATATTCTAATCAAAGAACAGAAAAGTCATTGACTTCCTAACTGGTTTACACAGACATGAGGTATTGTTCTATTGAGTCAACCTTCTTGATAAGCTCTTCAGGACTCTTGTGGGTCTGGATATCTCTTTTGAGTTCTTCTAAACGATACTCGATATCCAGCTTAACCTTTTCCTCCAGAAAAGAACGCTTGAATTCCTCAGAAGAAAGCTGTTTTTTAAGGTATTTCTCTGCAATGCTCATTTTGCACATCTCCATAATATTCTGATAGATTTCGCTTTTTCAATCTCACTTTTCGGCGTCTTTTGTTCTTTTTTTACAAAACCATTAGTGAAGATAATCCTTTTGTCAGACTCATAAAAATAAAGGTTCCTTGAAATCCTGTTTTCAAGGCTCACCCTAAGCTCAAATATGCCGTCTTACAGATGTTTGGATAAATTCTCTTTAGGCTGAATCCCGCTGTTCTTCAACTAAGTGACCCTCAGTAGCTATTCCTTAATCAGAACACTCAACCACATTACATCAGTAATGAATCAACGTCGCCATATAAGCCCCTCAATCCTGCTTACCTAAGGATTTTATTATCTCTTTATCTGTCTCCCTTTCAAAAGCCAATATCTTTGCTTTCTTCTTCGGAGCCCACCCATGTTTATGAGGCTTACACAGTGCACAGCCTTTTGATTTCTTATCTTTATAAATTTCCCCCATACAGGTTTGCCTGCCTCCTTATAGCAGATTTATACAACACCATCATCCATCTCCACAAATCATTATATTCAAACATCCCATTGAAAGCAAATCGAGGTTAGTGTCGTTATTGAGAGATACTAACGTACATGGTATCACTTGCACCGGCAACCCACTGGACTTGACTTTTGCCAATTTACAAGCTATATTGCCAATATGAAAAAATTATCATACAAAACAACTCTGGATAAATTTGGACGGGTACTCATTCCGAAGAAAATCAGGGTGAATCTCGGCCTGACCCCAGGATGTGATCTTAAGATTGAAGAGCATGATACGGAAATTGCACTTTATCCGGTAACAGAGGAATCTATTCTTGTAAATAAAGAAGGCGTAATGGTTGCCAAGTGTGATGCCATAGAACAAATAGAAGGTTTTGAGAAGAAAGCCCGTCTTCAGAGGCTTAAAAAGCTTAGTGGGGTTGCTGAATGAGAAAAGTCCTCATGGACACATCCATTCTTGTGGCAGCTATGGTTACCTCTCATCCGGAACATACAAAGGCATTCAGATATCTCCGTGACGCCAGACAAAGAAAATTCCATGGAATAATAGCCGCTCATAGCCTTGCGGAGATATACGCCGTTCTAACATCTCTACCTGTTCAACCGCGTATAGGCCCTGCGGCTGCATGGAAACTTATAAAGGAAAACCTCTTAGGAATATTCGAGGTTGTTCCCCTGTCAAAATCTGATTACGTATCAGTTATACAAAGACTTTCCAGCCAACAGATATCAGGCGGCACTATCTATGACGCATTGATAGCCCAGTCTGCAATTAAAGCAGGGGCAGATCAGCTCATAACCTTGAATGTTGAGGACTTTAAGAAGGTTACTCCTGAGAAACTATTGCATGCAGCCTCTTCGTAGACTCCTGACCCCGTTTATCCGCGCGTTGACTATTTCATGTGTGAATGTTAGAGTATACGTCTGTTTCAGGCAATAGAAAATGTTAGATATAAGACTGATAAAAGAAAATCCTTTAAAGGTTCAGGAAGGCTTTAGAAAACGGGGTGAGGCTATAGATCTCGCATCCCTTTTAAAGCTTGATGAAGAGAGAAAGTCCATCCTCAAACGGGTCGAAGACCTTAGATTCCAGAGAAATAAGGCATCTGACGAGATTGGGAAATTGAAGCGGGAAGGAAAGTCCGCTGACCAGTATTTAGAGCAGATGAAAGGGGTCTCTGATGAGATCAAGCAGTTGGAGGTGGATATACGGGGCATAGAGGAACAGGAGCGGGAGATACTATTAATCCTGCCTAACATCCCTCATGAATCTGTACCGGTTGGTAAGGATGAGAAAGGGAATATAGAAATACGGAAGTGGGGCGAGATCCCCAGGTTTACCTTTGAACCTAAACCGCACTGGGAGATAGGAGAGGATCTTGATATCATAGACTTCCAGCGTGCAACCAATATAGCAGGCGCAAGGTTTTCTCTGCTCAAAGGTTCCGGTGCATTGCTTGAGCGGTCATTGATAAACTTCATGCTCGATCTCCACACGAGGGAGCATGGATATAAAGAGGTCGTTCCTCCATTCATGGTGAACAGAAAGACCATGACCGGCACTGGTCAGTTGCCGAAATTTGAGGATGAACTTTTTAAGATAGAGAGAGATGGTTACTATCTTATTCCTACTGCTGAAGTCCCTGTAACAAATATTCATCAGGGTGAGTTATTGCAGGAAGAGGCGCTTCCGTTATATTATACTGCTTATACACCCTGCTTCAGACGTGAGGCTGGATCATACGGTAAGGACACGAGGGGGTTGATAAGACAGCATCAGTTCAACAAGGTAGAGCTCGTAAAATTCAGCAAGCCTGATGAGTCTTATAATGAACTGGAGAAACTGACTAATAATGCAGAAGAGGTATTAAAGAGGCTTGGCCTGCCTTACAGGGTTGTTGCCCTCTGCACAGGTGACATAGGGTTTTCATCAGCAAAGACCTATGATATTGAGGTATGGCTCCCAGGTCAGAACACATACAGGGAGATATCATCGTGCAGTAACTTTGAGGACTTTCAGGCAAGACGGGCTGATATAAGATATAAGGCCGGTAAAGGAAGGACTGAATATGTCCATACCCTAAACGGTTCAGGGCTTGCAGTAGGCAGGACACTTGTGGCAATATTAGAGAACTATCAGCAGGCAGACGGAACAGTCTTAATACCTGATATTCTGAGGAGCTACATGGGAGGTATGGAAAGGATTGAAGCCTGTATTGATTGAAAGAACTATGTAACTAAGCAACTGAGAACGTCAGAAATGGCTTTCTGCAAGGCGGACGACGAAGAAAACCGGAGACGTACTTATTCAAGTACGTTGAGGATTTTCTGAGGAGTCCAACGCCGCAGAAAGACATTTATAGCATTCGTATAAGCAACTGAGAATGTCAGAAATGACTTTCTACAAGGCGGACGACGAAGGGAACCGGAGGCGTACTTTTAAGTACGTTGAGGATTCCCTGAGGAGTCCAACGCCGTAGAAAGGCATTTATGACATTCGTAGCAAGGAGGGGTGGCCGAGTGGCTTAAGGCGACGGTCTTGAAAACCGTTGTGTGATGAGCACCGTGGGTTCAAATCCTACCCCCTCCGCCAGGAAAATTGCTTTGCAATTTTCACTTATAACTTATAACTTTTAACTTTTAACAGATGACAGGTGGCTTTTCGGTTTAGGAAATTTAAGGTTTATCAGGATGCAAAACTTTATGGGAGGTTTTGCAGGAACATCCTTAAAGATAAAGTTAAGGATAAGGCATTAGCGGACCAGATTATACGAGCACTAAATTCCATCGTATTGAATATTGCAGAAGGTTCTGCTGATAATTCAGATGCCGAGTTTGCACGTTTTCTTGGAATTTCTATACGGTCCACTTATGAAACAGTAGCAGGTTTTGATTTAGCCAATACATATGATATGCTTGATGAGCAAATCTATAAGGAGATTGAAGAGATGGCTGAAAGTTTAGTAAAACAACTCAGCGCCTTCCGTTCATCCCTCTTAAAAGATTAAAGGTTTAAGTTGGTTTTCAAGATTTTCAGTTTTCACAGTTTTCAGGTTTTAGTTAAAAGTTAATTGTTATAAGTTAAAAGTAGTTGCGAAGCAACTCCCGGAGAGGTGGCCGAGTCGGTCGAAGGCAGCTGCCTGCTAAGCAGTTGTGGGGCTAATAACTCCACCGTGGGTTCGAATCCCACCCTCTCCGCCAAGAAAATTGCGTTGCAATTTTCACTTGTAACTTTAAACTTATAACATTTAACAGAAGCAATATGAAGGATTAATAAAAACAATATGAAATTTATTAAAAAATTAACTCTTGTTACACTTTCTATCATTTATCTGATTGGTTTTTATGCATGCACCAAGAAGGAACAACCTAAGCCTCCGCCTCCTGAACAACAATCCATGATGCCGGCTCATGGTGATATAGAAATGCCTGCATCAGAAGATATGAAGGTTATTATTCCAGATGCCATTAAAGGCAAGTGGAAAGGCGTCATATTGACAGTAATAGACAAGCAGACCGCTAATGGTAAGG
>JACRGV010000145.1 GCA_016212215.1 Nitrospirota bacterium | reverse complement strand
CTCTGTTTATCTCCTATTCAATCCAATCTAACCTATTCTAAACTGATCTGATTAATTTATTCTGATAAAGAAAATCATTTATACAAAAGATTGTGAAAAAAAGAAAGGTATTTTAATAATATAATGTGAGAGGTGACACCCCTACACTCCCTCTTTTGCGGGGGGGAGGCAGGAGGGGGGATCCGGGTGAGGGGGCCTCATTTTCATCATCCTTTGTGAGCCGAAGGCTCATGTGGGTTCATCCGAAAATAACCTCAAGTAAGCAGTAAGCGTTAAGCAGTTAGCAGATAAAGACTTGGATCTACTGCTTACTGCTTACTTCTCACTGCTTACTATTTTCATTCCCCTTTGTGAGCGCCTCGCTCATGAAAGTTCATCAGCAATCTTACTTCTTGCCTCTCACTTCTGCTTACTGTTCACTGCCTTATTGTTCCACGTGGAACTTTTTCTCTCTGGCGATTTTGGCTATGGTAATGGCAATAATGGATACTGCTGCCGGGGTTATGCCTGAAATTCGGGATGCCTGTCCGAGTGAAACCGGTTTTATTTTATCAAGTTTTTCAACAATTTCCCTTGAAAGCCCTGATATTGATGTGTAATCAAAATCCGGAGGGATCTGTTTATTTTCCATATCCTTATATTTATCAACCAGCTCAAGCTGGCGTTTAATATATCCGTCGTATTTTATTTCTATTTCCACAGATTTTTTAACTTCTTCACTAATGGTCTGAGCAGGCGGGGATATTTTTTCTATGATTTTGTAATTTATCTCGGGACGCTGGAGCAGGTGGGCCAAGGTTGTATCAGGTAAGATTTGTCCTGTTTTAACTGTCTGATCGTTAACCGAAAATAACCCCATCCCTACCCTTTTATTTCTCAGCCGAACAATCTCATTCTCAACCGACTTTCTCTTTTCTTTAAATAATTCAAAACTTTCCTGAGATATAAGCCCTATGTTGTAACCCTTTTCTGTAAGTCTTGAGTCTGCATTATCATGTCTGAGGAGGAGTCTGTACTCTGCCCTTGATGTGAACATTCTGTATGGTTCCTGAGTCCCTTTTGTAATAAGGTCATCTATTAACACACCTATATATGCCTCTGATCTGTTGAGTATAAACGGCCCTCTCTCTTGAATTTTTGAGGCTGCGTTAATACCGGCCATAAGCCCCTGTGCTGCTGCCTCTTCATATCCTGAAGTACCATTAATCTGACCTGCATTATACAGTCCCTCAATTATTTTTGTTTCCAGTGTCGGCTTTAATTGTGTGGGCGGGATAAAGTCATATTCTATGGCATACCCAGGCCGCATAATCTCAGCGTTTTCAAGACCTTGTATTGATCTCACTATGTCAAGCTGTACATCAGCAGGAAGGCTTGTCGAAATACCGTTGGCGTAGATTTCAATGCTATCAAAGCCTTCCGGTTCGAGGAAAACCTGATGTTTTTCCTTATGAGAAAACCTCATTATCTTATCTTCAATAGAAGGGCAATATCTGGGGCCTGTCCCCTTTATAACCCCTCCATAAAGAGGAGACCTGTCAAGATTTTTCCTTATAATTTCATGGGTTACATTGGAGGTATAGGTTAGATAACAGGACATCTGCGGTCTTACGATTGTTCCGGTGGTGTATGAAAACGGGGTAATAGGTATATCACCTTTTTGTTCTGTCATAATACTAAAATCTATAGTCCGGGCATTTAATCTTGGGGGAGTACCTGTTTTAAGTCTACCCAAGGTAAAACCGTTCTCCTCCAAATCTTTTGACAAATCTGATGAAGCAAATTCCCCTGCCCTGCCTGCAGGATAGTTGTTTAAGCCGATATGAATTAACCCATTAAGAAATGTCCCGGTAGTGAGTATTACAGCCTTTGCATGATACTCAATACCAAGGCTTGTCTTCACACCCCTGATAGCCCCCTCTGTTATAAGAAGGGAATCAACCATACCCTGTACTATATTCAGGTTCTTCTCCGCTTCAAGAACAGTCCGCATAACAGATTTATAATAATTCCTGTCTGCCTGAACCCTTAGGGCCTGGACAGCAGGCCCCTTGCTTGTATTCAACATCCGGAACTGTATACCGGCCGAATCCGTCACCTTCCCCATCTCTCCACCAAGCGCATCTATCTCCCTGACAAGGTGACCTTTAGCAATCCCCCCTACAGCAGGGTTGCAGGACATCAAAGCAATATTATCCAGGTTCATCGTTAAAAGCAGTGTCTTACATCCCATACGTGCAGAGGCAAGCACCGCCTCACAACCCGCATGACCGGCACCAACAACGATAACATCATAAGTTGAGATTGACATGTGCTCCTAATTGTTTGTCAGGGGTCAAGGGGTCACCCTAAACCCCATCCCCACCCTGACCCTCCCCTTGAAGGGGAGGGAATTTTCATTTCCTATTGTGAGATTAGATCTCTTGAGCGGTTAACTTCTCACTATCCACTTGACCCCTCGAACCCTTCCTTATTGTTCCACGTGGAACATTATTTTCCGATACAGAATTCGCTGAAAATCTTATTAAGAATGTCCTCTGTTGTCACTACACCTGTTATCTCTCCAAATAAATCTACTGCCTTTCGCAGGTGCAGTGCCTGGATTTCCAGCGGTAATCTTTCTTCACTCGCCTCTGTAAACTTCTCACACTCTTTTTTTGCGGACTCAAGTGCATTCTTGTGTCTGAGGTTTGTAACAAAAGTTTCTGCTGTTTTTCCAGTATCTATGCCGGTTATAGTTTGTTTAATTATTTGCCTCAATTCATCAATGCTTTCTTCTTTAATAACCGAGGTCTGTACCAATGTAGAATTCTTAATATCCGGTACCTTTGCAAGAACGTTTCCTTTGTCAATTTTGTTAATAACAACGACCCTTTTCTTGTTTTGTGTATATTCAATAATATTTTTATCTTCTTCAGTAAGGGGTTCACTGCCGTCAAGTATAAGCAGGACAAGCTCTGCGGTATCTATGGTTTTATACATCCTTTTAATACCTTCTTCTTCCGCAGCATCTATCGTAGTACGTAAGCCTGCGGTATCCAACAGTCTCAGCAGTATACCGTTAATATTTACTGTCCCATCTATAATGTCTCTTGTTGTTCCGGGATGTGGTGTAACAATAGCTCGCTCCTCTCCAAGGAGGGTGTTCAGGAGACTTGATTTGCCGACATTTGTACGACCCACAATAGCAGTAAGCACGCCTTCCCTGAAAGGCCGCAATCTATAATAACCTTCTATAAGGTTTTCTATCCTGTTTTTAACAAAGCTGATACGGTTCGTTAGGGCATCAACAGGAATATCTAACTCATCTTCTGGAAAATCAATAAAGGCCTCAATATTAGCCAAGACACTGACAACCTCATCATTCAACATATTGATTTCTTTGGATAATTTGCCTTCCAACTGGTTGATCGCAGACCTTATGCCTTCTTCTGTTTTTGCATTAATAACATCAATTACAGCCTCAGCCTGTGTAAGGTCAATACGGCCGTTTAAAAAGGCACGTTTTGTAAACTCGCCCGGCTCAGAAAGTCTTGCCCCTGATTTTATGAATATCTCAAGAATCTTAGATGTAATTAACAGCCCGCCATGACAGCTTATTTCAACAACATCCTCACAGGTAAAACTGTTTGGTGACCTCATAACGCTCACCATAACTTCATCTGCCTTCTCCCCTGATACAGGGTCTATAATAAATCCGTAATGAATAGTATGGGTAATGGCTTCGGTAAGTGACTTCCCGGATTTCGTCCTGAAAAGTCCTGATGCTATTGCAATCGCATCTTTTCCGCTAAGCCGTATAACACTTATCCCACCAATGCCCTGCGGTGTAACGATTGCACAGACTGTATCTTCCTGAATAACCATTTACCCCGGCACAAACCCTTTCCTCAACGTGTTCTCACTTATGCACACCGGATTCATGAATTGTAATAAATAGTCAGGCCCCCCGGCTTTTGAGCCTATGCCGGACATACGAAATCCTCCAAACGGCTGGCGGCCTACAAGCGCGCCGGTAATCCCACGGTTAATATAAAGATTGCCGACACTGAATCCTTCCCGAGCCTTTGTAATATTGACCGGACTCCTTGAAAAGATACCGCCGGTCAGGGCATATTCTGTTGAATTCGCAATCATAATCGCATCATCAATATCACAGGCCTTTAGTACACATACCACTGGTCCAAAAATCTCCTCCCTTGCAACCTGTGCATCAGGTGATAAGTCTGTAAAGATTGCAGGGCTGATAAAGTTACCGGACTCTTTAGTATAAGAATCCCCTTGTCCATACTCCGCTATACCCATTCCCGTTATTTCAATTTCTGGATGGGATATAAATATAGAACCTTCTCGTTTCCCTGTTTCTACGTATTCACTTATCTTTCTATGCGCATTCCTGTCTATTACCGGTCCCATAAAATTACACGGCAATTCAGCAGGCCCAATCTTTATACTTGATACAGCATCCCTGAACCTTTTAAGAAAAGCATCATAAATACCTTCAATAACAATCACCCTTGAACAAGCAGAGCATTTCTGCCCCTGAAATCCGAAAGCAGACTCAAGAACCCCTGTAATTGCCTCGTCAATATCCGCTGTCTCATCTATTATAATTGCATTCTTCCCGCCCAATTCAGCAATGACCCTTTTTATATTCTTCTGCCCAGACCCCGTCTTTCCTGCTGACTCAATAATTTTAAGACCGACCTCTTTAGAGCCTGTAAATGCGATAAAATCTATGTCAGGATGCTTTACAAGGTGTTCTCCAATAACCTGTCCTGAACCGGGCAGGAACTGAAAAACACCTTCAGGCAGTCCGGCTGTATTGAATATTTCAACAAGCCTGTATCCTATGACAGGAGAAAGTCCGGAAGGTTTAAGTATTACGCAATTTCCTGCAACAATTCCGGCTGTTGCCATACCGGCAGGTATTGCGAGAGGGAAGTTCCATGGAGATATTACAACCCCGATACCCTTTGGTTTGTATATATACTCATTTGTTTCACCGGCAAAATCCCCAAGACTTCCGGAGTTTAAACGTAATATCTCTGACCCATAATATTTCATATAGTCAATGGTCTCGGCTATATCAGCATCCGCCTCTTGCCATGTCTTCCCTACCTCATATATCTCAAGGGCTGAAAGGTCAAACCTCTCTTTTTCCAATCTCTCTGCAACTTTTAAAAGAATAGATGCACGCTCTTCAGGCGGTACATTTCTCCATTTTATCCGGGCATCCTTTGCAATCTCAACAGCCCTGTCTGCGTCTGTTGGTTCTGCAGAAGACACCGTGCCGACCACCTCTTCCGGTGCTGCCGGATTAAGAGAAATAATCTCAACATCAGTCCATACATCATTTCCCCCAATAATAAGGGGATATTTTCTGTTAAATTCACCCCGCACCTTTTGCAAAGAGGTGCGCATCTTTTCCCTGTTTTCTCTTTTAGAAAAATCTGTGAGGGGAGTGTTGGTGAAGGGTTTATCGGAACAGAACCCCATCCCCACCCTGCCCCTCCCCTTGAAGGGGGGGGAATCTCCATCCCTCTCAGCTTGCGGAAGAGGGTTAGGGGGGGCTATCAGTTCTTCAAAGGAAACGCCTTCGACAAACGATCTCCTTAAAAAGGATTCATTGGATGTATTCTCAAGGAGTCTTCTTACGAGATATGCCATGCCGGGAATCATTTCACCGACAGGTGTATATACCCGTACTCTATAACCCATGTTCTTTACAATATTCCTGATTGGTTCAGCCATTCCATATAGCATCTGACACTCAAACGCATCTGAGGACAGACCAAGCCCTTCAGCCACGGCTATTGCATTGGCAATGCTCCTTATATTATGAGTTGCGATGGCCGGCCGTATAACATCTGTATTCTCCAATAGAATCCTGGTAAGGTCTTCAAAATTATAGTCAGTCTCTTCCTTATTAAGGAATACAGGAACAGGCCATCCATTCCGGTCACTGGATACAAGTTCATAATCCCAGTATGCCCCTTTAACCAGCCTGACTGTAATAACCCTGCCATTTTCCCTTGCCCAGTTTAATAATGAATAGATGTCTTCAATGGAGTCTTTGAGGTAGGCTTGTATAGCAATGCCGGCAAGGTTATAATTTTTGAACTCATTTTCTTCAAGAATATTTTTGAAGATAGTAATCAGGAGGTCTTTATAATAGTGGTGCTCCATATCAAAGGTAACCGGAACATTATGTTGAAGAGCCTTTCTTAAAATAGTCCTGAGATTATTCTTAACACCTATTACTGACCCTTCCCAGTCAACAGGGTCAAGTTGAGAATAAAGGGAAGATAGCTTAATGGAAATATTTAATTGCGGAAGTGTATCCAGTAGTCTCAAATACCCTTCTACATAAGCTTCTGCCTCCTTATCACTAACTACCGTCTCACCAAGCATATATATGCTGAAGCCATAGCCGTTATTCCTAATGCCCTCAATGACAGGCACGGCCTCCTGAGGATTGTTCCCTGTTATAAACTGACCGGCAATATGTTTAATATTTGATCTTATGACTTTTGCAGTTAACCTACTCATAAGTCCTGTTTCAGGTATGTGCCGTATACCGGCTTTAAAAACACCCCCGAAACTATTAAAGGCGTCTTCATTGTAATCAGAAAAATATTCTTTAAATAACCGCATTACAGATGCATCACTCTTTAATGATGGAAATACATCAACATATCTGAAAAGCTGCGTCTTAAAAGATTCATCTTTCATAGCCCATTCCAATATCCTCCCCTCCCACCTCTTTTTATCAAAGGCTGAAGGTGTATCAGATATTGCATGGGTATATATTTCCTGCCCAATATCCCTTATCCTGTTTTCACGGTTATTATTCATATCAAAAAGATTATAAACTTATTTAAATACTGATTCAATTACAACAGGTCTCTCTTAGATAGATATAATACCAACTCAATCGCTTGACCTTTAATAATCTGTCATGTTAATTTTACTGCACTATGCCGGAAGACCAGATACGGGGGAAGAGTCTTGCTGCTGTTGCTTCAGATATTTCAGATGGGTTTCTCTATTTAAATCCTCTTATCCTCAAGGATTTTTCAAGTGATGTTTATAAAGAATTACATAATCATTTACGGAAACTTCAAACCACAATCCGAACTGAAAAGTTCCCATTCCATGACCAGGCCGGAATAAGAAAAAGGAATTTAAGGCTTCAGCGTCTTCATCAGGCAATGGTTGTTTTGCAGAACTCAGCAAGGATGAAACGAATAATCATCTAATAAGAAGCTGACGTTCAAAAATGCCCATGTGCAAGGAAGGACAAGGGTTTGAGCCGAGGCGTACTTCCCGTACGTTGAGGCGAAGAACCCGCAGTCCTGACGCCGTAGACCCATTGCATTGACTTCGTCGCAATAGGTACCCCGCGTTTTTCAACGTCAGCTTACATTTCGTGGCAGGCTAAACAAAGAGCACTTCTATCGGTTTTAATGCGGAGAAATAATGGATTATTACAGCTATGCGAATCATGGCAACTCGCACATTCCACTTTGTCATTAAATAATTTTACCGGGGCGGTTGGAATACTTTTCAACTTTAATGTACTGCTGATATTTCTTGCCTCTGAGTAACTCACTGAATATGGATGATCAACACCGCCCTTCTGACCTATAGCAGAGGCAGGCTTTGATATTCTATCTGCAAGGCTTCCAAGATTAGCATGCATTGACATCTCTTTTGTTGACCCATCGTGACAACTAAGGCAAAACCTGCTGTCAGTATTAACAATAAACCCAGGTTCATCCTGGGTCTCAGCATTATGACAATAATAACATGCAGTGAATTCACCTGTTGAAACATTATGTTTGGGACATATATCCGCAGGAGAGATACTCCTTGCAAAATCAGGCAACAAATAAAATGAGAAAAATATCGTAATAACTATTAGAACGTTAATAGCATCAAGACAATGATGGCCTTTTTCTAACATGGGGATAAGTTTACAGAAAGCTGTTTATAAAGTCAATTTAACCGGAAATTGTAAAATTGGTTAAGCAGGTAACAGATATTATTTATAACAGATTAATTTACAACAAAATATACCTTAGATTTTATTGCATATATAAGTCCGGTACATTTGTTACACGGCGGCACGCTTAAAGCGGATTCACTACCGACGTTGGCTTTATTGTTCATGTCCGCGCAAAAATTACAGTATAATTCATCAGTAAAAAATATTTCTTCTAAGTTTTCTTTTTCAGTTGCAGGTTTAAGCATCATTTCTCCTCGAATCAGCAGGTGATTCATTCTGTTTTGTTGGTTATTTTATCGGTATGGTGTTTTTCTTCTTTAACAGACCAATGTTAACGGAATTCTATATGGGAAAAAATTTATCATAAAATATTTCTGCATATTTAGATAGGTTGTTTATATATATAGAAGTATCTTTAATGATTTGATCGGCATCAATATAATCAAGTGCTGCTAACTCATCCTGATACTCTGCAATCCATTTGTTAATCGTCTTCTCTGTTACCTCAAGATGAAACTGAAGGCCGTAAACATTATTGCCGACTCTGTAAGCCTGATTAGAGAAGAGTTCTGAGCCGGCAAGATGTTCTGCACCTTGCGGAATATCAAATGTATCACCATGCCATTGAAAAACCGTAATCTCTTCAGGCAGTCTGCCGAATGCCTTGTCCTCTTTTCCACCTTGTGTGAGATTGAGCTTATACCACCCTATCTCCTTTTTCGCACCTTTTTTTACCATTGCCCCTGTTGCCTTTGCAATCAGTTGTCCTCCAAGACAAATACCAAGCACAGGAGAACCTTTATGTATTGCTTTTTTTATCAGCACATCTTCATACTTGAGATATGGATATTCATCTTCTTCATAGACATTCATAGGGCCACCTAAAATTATGAGCCCTGAATATTGTTCAATGTCCTGTGGAACCGGTTCGCCATCGAATAGTCTGATATATTTCGCACCTATTCCTCTGACGGACATCGCCGGTCCGATAGTGCCGAGGTCTTCACATTCTATATGCTGAAGTACAAGAAATTCCGACATATTTTTAAGTTATAAAGTCGTTAACGGTTCTTTTAAAGTAATAGCAAACTTCTGATGTTTAAGGGGGTGAATGTCCGGGAACTTCTGGAATAACCATCCCTTGAAAATCTCTTTACCATTTTCTGTTACAAACACATGTACCGCTGGATTTAGGAGGTCGTGTGATTCAGTAGCATAAATATTACCGTCAATCTTTAAATCCGGCAGAAAGTCTCCTGTTTCTACTTCTATCTTAGAACCTGGAACAGCGATCTTACTATGAAGTGCGACGGTGTATTCTTTTGCAGAATTGGTCTCTTTATCCCTGACTGTTAATCTGACAGCCTTCCATTTTGCCTTAATGTTATCTGGAACAATAACTTTCATATCTTCTGCCTTAGGCATCTGTACATCATTATGACCTGCCATTTCCGGCATCTGCTGAGGCATTCCCATCGGCATCTGCTGTGAAGAAGGCGGCGGCGGAGTTGGAGGAACAGGCTCCTCTTTTTTAGCGCACGAAGTAATGCCTATTAAAGAAACTAATGCAAGTGATATTAAAATAGAAAATCTGCTTTTCATTGTACTTTATTACCCTCCTGATTGGTGAAAATTGCGGATAACAATTTTATTGGCGGAGAGGGTGGGATTCGAACCCACGGTGGAGTGTTACCCCCACAACTGCTTAGCAGGCAGCTGCCTTCGGCCGACTCGGCCACCTCTCCGTTAAATCATTGCGGACTGTAGAATTAGGAATTAAATCTTCTATACATTCCACATTCCTAATTCCACATTCCAAAATCAGCATGGCGGAGGGGGTAGGATTCGAACCCACGGTGCTCATCACACAACGGTTTTCAAGACCGCCACCTTAAACCACTCGGTCACCCCTCCCAGACATTGCTTTGCAATGTACCTATAACATATAACTATTAACGAATAACATCAGAAACTCTTCTAACATCATTCAATCTTTTCTAATCCTCTCATATACGGTTTCAGCACTTCCGGTACTTTTACTGTTCCATCTTCCTGCTGATAGTTTTCTAATATTGCCACAAGTGTCCTGCCGACTGCAAGCCCTGAACCATTTAATGTATGAACAAACTCTGTCTTACCTTTACCGGCCTTATATCTTATGTCAGCCCTGCGTGCCTGAAAGTCCTCAAAATTACTGCATGAGGATATCTCACGGTAAGTATTCTGTCCGGGAAGCCATACCTCTATGTCGTAAGTCTTTGCAGATGAAAAGCCCATATCACCTGTGCAGAGAAGCACAACACGGTAAGGAAGCCCAAGCCTTTTTAATACCTCCTCTGCATTGTTGGTCAGCTTCTCTAATTCATCATAAGAATCCTGCGGCTTACTGAACTTTACCAGTTCTACCTTGTTAAACTGATGCTGTCTGATAAGTCCCCTTGTGTCTTTTCCATAAGACCCTGCCTCACGCCTGAAACAAGGAGTCCATGCAGTATAATACAATGGAAGTGCCTCTTCCTGCAAGATTTCTCCCTGATGTATATTAGTTACAGGTACTTCAGCCGTTGGTATAAGGTAAAACCCATCCCTCTCCACCTTAAATAATTCATCTTCAAACTTAGGCAGTTGACCTGTGCCTGTCATTGACTGTTTATTTACCATAAATGGCGGCAGTACCTCAGTATATCCATGTTCTGAAGTATGAAGGTCAAGCATGAAGTTGATCAATGCACGCTCAAGCAGTGCACCCTTTCCTTTGAGCAGTGCAAACCTTGCCCCTGCAATATTGGATGCCCGTTGGAAATCTATGATCCCGAGGTCTTCCCCTATCTCCCAGTGAGGCCTCGGTCCATAATAAAATTTAGGAATATCTCCCCATCTGCGGACTTCCTGATTTGCCTTTTCATCCCTTCCTTCAGGCACAGACTCGTGGGACAAATTAGGTACTGTGAGTAATATTTCTTTCTCTTCATTCTCTACAATAGTTATCTCTTCTTCTAATTTCTTTATCTCCTCAGAAACACCCTTCATCTGAGACAATATCTCTTCAAAAGATTTACCCTCACGCTTTAATCGCCCAATCTCTTCAGATGCCTTGTTTCTCTGGAAACGTAATTCCTCTATCTTCTTTAAGATGATGCGGCGTTTTTCATCAAGGTTGAGGAGGGCAGTGAGGTCACTCTTGTCCCCTCTTTTTTTCAAGCCGTCTTCCACAAGTTTTAAATCTTTTCTAACAAGTTCTATGTTCAGCATAGTGTGTTTATCCAGAGTTACCCCATCCCCATCCTAACCCTCCCCCATCCAATGTCGGGGAGGGAAATTTCCTCTCCCTCAGGGAGAGGATTAAGGTGAGGGTGGGGTTTTATTGTCCTTTATGATACATAGTTCACCATGACACCAAGTCTGTCATCCTGAGCTTATCGAAGGATGAAAAACAGATTAATCTAACATTGAGGGAGAAAATAGTCAAATCACATATCTGCTGTTAATCTTTATACTTTCAATCTCTTTCTTTTTTTCTTCAAACCCCTTCCGGCCCATCATACCGAAGGTAAGCCGTTTGCCTTCCTCAACTCCAGGCTGGTCAAATGGGTTTATCCTGTATAGTCCTCCGGAAAAAGCGGTCTGCACCTCAAACATGTAGAACAGTTGGCCTATTGTAAATGGGTTGATAAAAGGTATATCTATACGGCAGTTCGGCCTGCCTGCCTTTGCAAGTGCAACCTCCGTAGCCTTCTGCTCTGCATTGATAAGCTCATTCATGGTGTGACCTCCCAGATAACTTATCCCTCCTATCTCTGAGAACGCATTGGGAATCCGTACTTCATTATTAAACTCCCCGACTCTCAGAAAGGTAATGGTCTTATCATGCGGCCCTTCCATGTACAACTGGATCTGCGAATGTTGATCCGTTGCACCGACTGCCTTTACCGGAGTCTGTCCGGTAAACACAGTTGCCCCATCAAGTCTGAACTTCTTACCAAGGCTCTCTGCCCAAAGCTGAACAAACCACTCTATCATGCTCCCAAGTGCCTCTGAATACGCCATCATAACTGAAATATTTCGCCCCTGACGTGTATTGAACAGAAATTCCATGACTGCCTTCATATATGCAGGATTCGTCCATATATCAGGATTACTGCATCGCTTATCCATACTTGCGGCACCGGCCATCAGCTCATCAATATCAATACCTGATATGGCCGCAGAAAGAAGTCCTACAGCCGTCAGTACAGAAAACCTCCCACCGACACCCGGGGCTATTTCAATAGACCTGTATCCTTCATTCTCTGCGATATTACGGAGTATTCCGCTTACCGGATCAGTGATAGCAATTATCTGTGAGGGATCAATACTGCCGCAGGACTTCTTTATTGCATCGAGAAAAATAAGAAACCCTGCTATTGTCTCTGCCGTACTGCCGGACTTAGTAATAACTGCAACAGCGGTCTTTTCCATATCAATCGCCTTCAGAAATGATGCTGTCTCATCAGGGTCAACATTATCGAGGAAATACATCTTAGGTCTGCTGTTTCTTTCTGAATCAAGCCGGTTATAGAAGGAAGTATGCAGGGCATTGTGAATTGAAATAGGCCCAAGTGCAGAACCGCCTATACCAAGAAGCAGGAAATTATCATACTTCCCTGCAATGTCTTCTGCCGTATGTTTTATTGCAGAGGTGTCTTCATAGGGGAGGTCAAAAAAGGCGACCTCTTTTTTCTCCCTCTTCTCTCTTAGTTCCCGGTGTATCCTGTTTGCCTCGTCCTGCAGGGAGTCAATATCTTCAGGGCTGATACCTGAATCATCACCGATGTGTTCCTTCATCATAAAATTAAAATCAATGTGCACCTCTTTATTACTCATTAAACAATACCTCCTTCCATTTACCGGTTATGCCGAGATGGCAGATTGCAAAATCATATTTAAGCGGGTCATCAGGTGATATCTTTCTGAATTTATCTGTAATCTCCTCTGCCATTGCCCAGTTTGCTGATTTTCTCTCTGTCATTTTCATGTTCTTGCATATACGGCCAATATGCACATCAAGCGGGATTATCAGGGCAGACGGAGGAATATATTTCCACAGCCCAAAGTCAATGCCATCCTTGGGACGAACCATCCATCTTAAAAACATATTTAACCGTTTACATGGCCCGCCATTGTGAGGAGAGGGTATTAACTGAAGCAGACCCCGTGGACGGATATTTTTACCATAGACAGGTGCAGTATCAATATCTCTTAGTACATCCACAAATCTTTGTAATGCCCCTTTTATGTTATCTGATGCATCATAACAGGAATAAAAAAGATTTCCTATAGTCCCATATTTTTTTAAGGCTGAGCTTAAGATGAAAATCATGCAGGCTATGTCTCTTCCTTTGCACATCCTGTAGTAGAGCGTATCAAAAGAATTACCGTCAGTATCAGGGTCAAAGGCGATTACATAATCATACAAACACCTGTTATCTGCGAATGAAAGCACCTTCCTTATCACCGGCTTAAAGAGTTCAATCCTGCCGAATGCAAGTGATGATGCAATAAAACCTGCAATTTCTATATCCCTGCTGTCAGTATAAAGATGTGGAAACTCTATCGGATCATTCTTGATTCGTGTTGTCAGAACAGGAAGGTCATACAGTTTCTCAAAGATTTCTTTCATACTAAAATCCCCTCCGGCGGGGTAAGAAAACCCCGCCTATCCATTTCTATAAGGACAGGCGGGACATTCTTGTCCCGCTGATTTTCATGCTCCCCTTGAAGGGGAGGGAATTTGCATAATAATTTTCTTTCTAACTTCTTGCTTCTAACCTCTAACTTCTTACTTCTTCTGCCTGCATCATATCCCAGATATTTATAACATATCTGAACTGCTAATGCACAGGAATTTGATGGAATCAGCTACAGGATTGAGGTTTTGAAAATTAGCCTTTATATTTTTACTGAATTATGCTATACAATTAGCGGTCTAATCTCTCAAACATATACAATTTAGTTGCAAAAGCATTATTAAGATATAACCAACAATAATCATAGGAGACCTATAACCATGCTCACTGCCTTTTTCCTGAAGTACCGCAGGATAGTAGTGCTTGGCATTAATCTGCTGCTTATAATTATTGCTAACCTATCAGCATATCTGCTCCGGTTTGAGTTGGCAGTACCGGCTGAATATTTTAATCTCATTGGATTCACCCTGCCTGTTATCCTTGGGATAAGGATTATTACGTTTCATTTTTTTGGTATTAATGCAGGACTTTGGCGTTATGTCAGTGTCAGGGACCTTTCCCAGATAATAAAAGGGGTTGTACTTAGTTCGGCTATTACCGGCCTGGCTTTTTATCCTATCATGGGATTATATCTATATCCACGTTCAGTACTTATCCTTGACTGCATATTACTGATTGGGTACATGAGTGGAATTAGGCTTATAACCAGGTTAATCAGAGAAAAGAACAGGTTTAGTCTTATGGATAGAAAACCGGTTCTGGTATATGGGGCAGGAGATGCCGGAGAATTACTCGTTCGTGATATGCTTAAAAATCCTGTATATAACTACCTGCCGGTAGGTTTTATAGATGACGACGAAAAAAAGGCCGGACTTGGGATACATTCAGTACCTGTACTCGGTACAGGAAAAGATCTGAACAACATTATAAAAAAAGTAAGCCCTTCTGAAATCATTATTGCCATCCCTTCTGCAAAACCTGCCCAGATGAGGACTATAATGAATAAATGTAAAAAACATGACATAAGTCTAAAGACCCTTCCGAGTATGAAAGATGTTATCTCAGGCCATATTTCGGTTAATCAGATAAGGAATATATCAGTAGAAGACCTCTTGTTCAGAGAACCTGTAAGAGTAAACTCTGAAAACATAAAAGACCTTGTTTGCGGAAAAAGGGTACTTGTAACAGGGGCTGCAGGTTCTATAGGTTCAGAGCTATGCAGGCAGATATTAAAAAACAACCCGCGGCACCTTGTGTTATATGACCGTAATGAAAATGGGCTTTACCAGATTGACCTCGAACTCGGTTTAAAACATTCGAGGGACTTTTTCAGCGCTGTTATCGGTGATATTTGTGATGTAAACAGGCTTTACATGAAGTTTAAGAAATACCAACCGGAGATTGTATTTCATGCTGCTGCATACAAACATGTCCCATTAATGGAAGATAACGTCGTGGAGAGTGTAAAAAATAATATCCTTGGAACATGGAATCTTGTTGAGATGGTTGATCAATTTGGTGTTGAAACCTTTGTCCAGATATCAACTGATAAGGCAGTTAATCCGACCAGCATGATGGGTGTCTCCAAGAGGATAGCAGAGATGATTGTAAGACACATTAACAGAAAAAGTGACACAAGATTTATTGTAGTGCGGTTCGGTAATGTACTCGGCAGCAATGGAAGTGTTGTTCCGCTTTTCAAGGAACAGATCAGAAAAGGCGGGCCTATAACAGTAACGCATCCTGATATTGAACGATTCTTTATGACCATCCCTGAGGCAGTACAGTTGGTGCTCCAGGCAGCATATATAGGAAACGGAGGAGAGGTTTTTGTACTTGACATGGGTGAACCTGTAAAGATTGTAGACCTGGCAAAAAACCTGATTACATTGTCAGGACTAGTTCCAGGAAAGGATATAAAGATTGCGTTTTCAGGACTAAGGCCTGGAGAAAAACTTTTTGAAGAACTGTTTGAGAAAGATGAAAAGATGTTGAATACTTCTCATAAAAAGATATTTATGGCAACCCCAAATTATGATGAAATGGATTCAAAAAGGTTTTTTAGTAAATTGATAGATCTGAAGATTCATGCCCTTGGAGGAAACAAAGAATTAATAATTGAAAGAATTAAGGATATAGTCCCAACGTATCAGCAAACGTGTATTAATCATTATACTAATGGTGATTACACAAAAGTAGTTGATGAAGGGCCTTTAGATTCAATAGATTTATCAGAGAACTAACAATCAACTAAAAATAATTTTTTTCTTGACGATATATATTAATATGTGATAAAAAAATACGCATGCAGCAAAGCAGGAGATGTAGTATTTTTCCATATTTGTATGGCCATAGGTGACCGCAGAGGATAGTTCCAGGCCTCTGCGGTTTTTTATTTTTGGAGAAAAGGAGGTTGTAGGCAATGCCAAAAGGTCGTGTCAAATGGTTCAATGACAAAAAGGGCTATGGGTTCATTGAACAGGAAAATGGCGAGGATGTGTTCGTACATTTTTCCGCAATTCAGGGCGACGGATTTAAAACCCTCGGCGAAGGCCAGGAGGTAGAATTCGAAGTGTCGGATGGCCCAAAAGGTGTTCATGCAAAAAATGTAGTGAAAATATAACGCATGGCTGTGTGCCCCGCTGTTAAGTAAAGCGGGGCACACATAAGTATGTCACCCTGAGCTTGTCGAAGGGTCTCTCGTCAAGCAATGCTATCTAATAAATACTGTACCAATAATCTAACACCAATTCCTGATGCGCCAACTGGAGTATAAGCCTTTTCCTTATCACACCATGCCACACCCGCAATATCAAGGTGTACCCATGGATAATCTTCAACAAACTTGCTTAATAAGGCGGCGGCTGTCATAACCCCGCCCTCTCTTCCGCCCGTGTTTTTCATATCTGCTATTGGACTTTTAATCTGCTCAAAATAATCATCCCAGAGCGGCATCTCCCACACCCGCTCCCATGTGGCATCGCCTGCCTTAATGATGCTATCTTTCAACTCCTTATTATTGCCCAACATTCCTGCGGCATGATTTCCAAGTGCTATAACACATGCCCCTGTTAGAGTTGCTATGTCTATTATACATTCCGGTTTATATCTTGTTGCATAATAGAGGGCATCGGCAAGGACAAGCCTGCCCTCGGCATCAGTACTGATTACCTCAATCGTCAATCCATTCATTGTGCGTAGGACATCTCCGGGCCTGCTTGCAGTCCCGCTCGGCATATTTTCCGTAGCAGGTAGAAGCCCAACGAGGTTCACCGGAAGTTTTAACATCGCTGTTGCCTTCATCACACCTAATGTTATGGCCCCTCCTGCCATATCATATTTCATCTTACCCATACCTTCACTCGGTTTTATGGAAATACCACCGCTGTCAAATGTGATGGATTTTCCAACAAGCACAACCGGCTTCTCACCCTTCTTTCCACCGTTATATTCCATAATTATAAACCTTGGCGGCTCCTGACTCCCCTTTGCAACACCAAGAAAGGCACCCATCCCAAGCTTCTCAATCTGCGGCTTTGAAAGGACCTTACATTTAATCTTATATGCCTTTGCAATCTTCTCCGCAGTTTCTGCAAGGATTGTTGGTGTCATGTCATTGGCCGGATGGTTAATGAGGTCTCTTGAAAAATTAACAGCCTCCGAGATTACCCTTCCCTGGGTTGTCCCTTTCTCTGCTTCTTTCAGGGTATCAGATTCCTCTACTATCCTCAGTTCTTCAATATTTTTGATATTAGAATTATCCTTTGCCTTGTACTTTAAAAACCGGTATAGGGCAAGAAAAGCGCTCTCTGTTACAGCGCATGAAATATCTTTTATGGATATATTTTCCAGTTTGTAACTAAATGCCCCTGTTGTGGTAGCAAGGGTCTTAAACCCTTTATCCCGTGCACGTACGGCAACCCTGCCCATTGCCTGGCGAACCTGTTCAAGTCCGGTCTTTTCAGCCTTTCCAAGACCGCATAGAAAAATAAACGGCGCAGCTATTACACCGCCGGTATTGATTAGTTCAATCTGTTCAGGTTTGCCGGTAAATCCTTTTCGTTCCAGTACACTATCTATGGCGCCGCCGGTTAACTGATTTATCTCTCTTGCAACAGGACTCAGGTCAGAACCATCTTCGTGTATCCCCACTACTATCGCATCAACCTCTTCCCTTAAAACATTCCCTCTTTTTACAGTAAGCCTAGTATCCGTCGTATCCATCCGTGTCTCCCCATGTCTTATGTTTTTATTTCACATCTTTTCTTGTAATAAAGGTTGTAAACCCTTCATCAGTCAAGGCTTCGGCGATTTCTTCAGCATCCCTCAGCTCTTTTGTAACCCCTACCCTTACACGGTAAAACCGCTTATCATTCGTCTCATATTGTACTATATATACATCAGGATATTTCCTTGATAATCTGCTCATTAATCGCTGGGCATTTTCCTCCATAACAAAGGCACCTACCTGAACTGTAAAGTCAGTCAGCACCTCTCCCCATTTTAGAACTTCAACCTCTACTGTACCTGTACCATTTCTCACCATATCAAGTGAATTAGCTGCTGAATATGACAAGTCTATAATCCTCCCAGCTACAAAAGGGCCGCGGTCATTTATCTTAACCACTACAGACCGGCCGTTTCCCATATTAGTAACCTTTGCAATGGTGCCAAGAGGCATCAGCTTGTGTGCAGCCGTGAGGTCATACATATTGTATATCTCACCGCTTGATGTAGGCTTGCCGTGGAAATCCGGTCCATACCACGAGGCAATACCCTTTTCCACATAGCCTGCTGCATACGGCGGCCTGTATACCGGAAATGTACATGCAGCAATTATTAACGTAATAAAAATTATATAATGTGGTGATAGATTAAATGACCTCTTCATCTTCTTTCTCTGCCAAGGTAACAACCCCGACTACCCTATCGTCTTCCTCTATATCAATAAGCCTTACACCCTGGGTATTCCGGCCTATTATGGAAATATCCCTTGTCTTCATCCTGATTATCTTTCCCGCTGTTGTAAGGATCATTATCTCATCTTCATCCGACACCTGAATGGAAGAGACCGCCTTGCCGTTCCTCTGAGAACACTTTATGGTTAGTATGCCCTTTCCGCCCCGTCCCTGCATCCTGTATTCGGAAAGGTCAGTACGTTTTCCATATCCATGTTCTGTTACAGTAAGTATTGTTGCATTATCATGTCCCACGACCTCCATACCCACTACAAAATCATCATCATCAAGCTCTATACCTTTTACACCCCTTCCGACTCTCCCTATTGTCCTGATCTCGTTTTCATTAAAACGTATAGACATGCCGTTATTTGTACTAAGTAAAATCTCCTGACTGCCGGTAGTCAATCTTACTGTTGTCAGCTTATCGTTCTCATCAAGAAGGATTCCAATGATCCCGCCTGTCCTGATATTGCTGTATGCCTCTAATACGGTCTTTTTAATTACACCCTTTATTGTAGACATTATAATATATTTATCACTACTGAATTCTGATACTGACAGAACAGCCGTTACCTTTTCATCCGTGTTTAACTGGAGGAGGTTTACAATTGCCTTGCCCTTTGCAAGCCTTCCGGCCTCCGGTATCTGATATACCTTCATGCTGTATACTTTGCCGCTGTCTGTAAAGAACAGCAGATGGTTATGAGTGGAGGCTACAAATAGGTGTTCAACAAAATCCTCTTCCTTTGTTTCCATCCCAATCTTGCCTTTGCCGCCCCTCTTCTGGCTCCTGTAAATTGTCACAGGATTTCTCTTTATATAACCGGTATGGGAAATTGTTATAACCATCTCCTCTTCGACGATAAGGTCCTCGATAGATATTTCCTGTGTTTCAGGTATTATCTCCGTACGCCTCGGATCTGCATAAGCATCTTTTATCTGTATTAATTCATCCTTGATTATCTGCATAACAAGCGCTTCACTTTCAAGCACGGAGTGAAGATAGGCAATCTTTTCTATCAACTCCCTGTATTCTTCCTCAAGTTTTTCTCTCTCAAGACCCGTGAGTCTCTGGAGCCTCATCTCAAGGATGGCCTGTGCCTGAATCTCTGTTAAGGTAAATCTGGCCATCATCGCTGTTCTTGCTTCATCAGGTGTCCTTGACGACTTAATCAGGGCAATCAGTTCGTCTAAGTTAGAGAGTGCTATCTTTAAGCCTTCTAATATGTGTGCCCTCTCTTCTGCCTTTCTGAGTTCAAACTGACTCCTCCGGATAACTATCTCCCGGCGGTGTTCAATAAAGTAGTGAAGTACCTGTTTTAGGGTTAGTACCCTCGGCTGATTATGTACAAGGGCAAGCATTATAATGCCGAAACTACTCTGCATCTGTGTATGTTTATACAGATGGTTAAGGATTATGGCAGGCTGTTCTCCCCTCTTTACTTCAAGAACTATTCGCATACCTTCACGGTCCGACTCATCCCTGACCTCAGAGATACCCTCAATCTTCTTGTCCCTCATAAGCCCGGCAATATCTTCAACCAGTTTTGCCTTATTGACCTGATAAGGGAGTTCCGTAACTATTATGCTCTCTCTCTCTGTCCTTTGGTGTGTTTCAACCAATGCCTTTGCCCTCATCTGGACAATGCCGCGTCCAGTCCTGTATGCATCCTGAATTCCCTTCAATCCATGTATAAATCCGGCAGTTGGAAAATCCGGTCCCTTTATTACACACAAAAGCTCTTCTACGGTTGTATCAGGATTATTAATACATAAGATAAGCCCGTCTACTATCTCACCAAGATTATGAGGAGGGATATTGGTTGCCATACCTACGGCGATACCAGATGACCCGTTTATTAACAGGTTAGGTATCTTTGTCGGCAGTACTGTGGGTTCTATCATAGAGCCGTCATAGTTAGGGGAAAAGGTCACAGTCTCTTTATCCAGGTCTACCAGCATTTCCCCTGTAATTCTCTCCATCCTGATTTCCGTATACCTCATGGCTGCAGGAGGGTCCCCGTCAACAGAGCCGAAATTCCCCTGACCGTCAATGAGCATATACCTCATGGAAAAATCCTGGGCAAGCCTGACGATGGTATCGTAAACAGCCACATCTCCATGAGGATGGTATTTACCGATAACATCACCGACGATCCTTGCTGACTTTTTATAGGGCCTGTTCCATGGCACCCCCATCTCATACATGGCATAAAGAATGCGTCTATGAACAGGCTTCAGCCCGTCCCGAATATCAGGAAGTGCACGACCTACAATAACGCTCATTGCATAATCAAGATAAGAAGAGCGCATCTCTTCTTCAATACTTACCGGTATCCTCTTTTCACCACCTATTGCCAAATGTAATCCTCCTTCATCCAAAAATAACCCCATCCCCACCCTAACCCTCCCCTTGAAGGGGAGGGAATAAACTAAGCACCCTCTCCCTCAGGGAGAGGGTCCGGGTGAGGGTGGGGTTTTCATTGCCTTTTGTGAAACCTCGTTTCATGATGGTTCATCAGAAATATACCATAGCTCACCCCCACCCTTACCATCCCCCCTCAAGGGGGAGGGAAACTAAGTGAAATCTCCCCTTATGATAGAGGATCCGTGTGATGGGGATTTTAAGTTCTTACATCTTGCTTCTTATTTCTTGCCTCTTGCCTCTAACTATTCACTGTTCACTAATCACTAATCACTGTCTTCTAAACATCCAGATTCTTTACTTCCTTTGCATGTTGTTCTATAAACCGCCGCCTTGGCTCTACCTGATCCCCCATTAAAATTGTAAACACCTCATCAGCAACTATGCTGTCATCGAGGGTTACCTGAAGGAGTGTCCTTGTCTCAGGATTCATTGTGGTCTCCCAGAGCTGTTCAGGGTTCATCTCTCCAAGGCCTTTGTATCTCTGTATATTCAGCCCCTTCTTGCTTACCTCCATCACAAAGTCAAGCAAAGCCGCAGATGTCTCTATCGTAGTCTCCTCATCTTTTACCCTTACCTTATACGGCGGCCCGCCGAGGCCTGTCTTTGTCGGAGAAAGGGCCTTAAGCTCTCTAAATTCAGGGCTTGAGATAAACTCTTCATCAATCGCCGTCTTCTGATGTATACCGGCCTTCTTTATCTCTACTTCAAATTTATATGAAACATGCTCCTCATCGCTTGTCACCACAATATCAATCGAATCCCCGGGGCGCCTGGACGTAAACCGTTCTTTAATCCGGCTGATTATATTGTCTACAGCATTCCTATCCTTCAGAGATTCCCTTTCAAAATCAGAATGGGCAAGTGTGCTTATTACATCAGGGTCTATCTGTTTCTTTGAAATCTGGTCCAGAAGTCCTTTATATGCTACAAGCCGTCCGAGCAGTTTTTCTAATTTTTCTCCTTTGAAATATGAACCCCTCTCTTTATCCCATAGCTCTATTTCATCTGATGCGATCTTTATCAGATACTTGTTCATAGCTGTTTCATCTTTTATATATCTCTCTGACTTCTGCCTTGAGACCTTATATAGAGGGGGCTGGGCAATGTAAATATATTTGTTCTCAACAAGCTGGGGCATCTGTCTGTAGAAAAAAGTGAGGATAAGTGTCCTGATATGTGCCCCATCCACATCTGCATCAGTCATAATGATTACCTTCCGGTATCTTGCCTTTAAAAGATCAAAATCATCAATCCCTATCCCTGTGCCGAGTGCAGTTATCAGAGTCCTTATCTCCTCGCTTGAGAGTATCTTATCAAAACGGGCCTTTTCAACATTCAATATCTTTCCCCGGAGAGGCAGTATGGCCTGAAATTTCCTGTCCCTGCCCTGTTTGGCAGAGCCGCCGGCAGAATCTCCTTCCACAAGGAATATCTCACAGAGTGCAGGATCTTTTTCCGAGCAGTCGGCAAGCTTTCCGGGAAGACTACCGCCATCCATTGCGTTTTTCCTGCGTATAAGCTCTTTTGCCTTTCGTGCAGCCTCTCTTGCCCTTGCAGCATTAAGGGCCTTCTCCACTATCTTTTTTACAATCGAAGGGTTTTCTTCAAAAAAGGTCCCAAGCCGTTCATTAACAATGGTTTCAACAAGACCCTTTATCTCACTGTTTCCAAGCTTTGTCTTTGTCTGGCCTTCAAACTGCGGGTTGGAAAGTTTGATGCTGATTACTGCGGTTAAGCCCTCTCTTATGTCATCCCCTGTAAGGGTTTCCCCTTTCAGAAGGTTATTACTCGTTGCATAGTTGTTGATAGTCCTGGTAAGAGCTGCCTTGAAACCTACAAGGTGTGAACCGCCCTCTTTTGTATTTATATTATTGGCAAAAGAGAACATGTTTTCAGCATAACTGTCGTTGTACTGGATGGCCACCTCAAGTACAGTATTCCCTTTTTCATCTGATATATACACAGGGTTGTGAACAGGGGTTTTATTTTCATTCAAATGTTCAACAAATGATACGATTCCGCCTTTGTATTTAAAAAGGCTTGATTTGGTGGTGCGTTCATCTGCAATGGATATCTCAAGCCCCTTGTTTAAAAAGGCAAGCTCACGTAAACGGTGGGCAAGTATGTCAAAACTAAATTCCGTCTCAGTAAATATCTCTGAATCCGGTTTAAAGGTAATCTTTGTACCTCGTTTTTTAGTTTTACCTACAATAGTCAATTCACTTACAGGGTTCCCCCTTTCATATCTCTGCTGATATACACTCCCATCCCTCTTTATTTCAAGCTCAAGCCACTCTGAAAGGGCATTTACAACCGAAACTCCCACACCATGAAGCCCTCCGGAAACCTTATAAGAATCATTGTCAAACTTACCGCCTGAATGGAGGACCGTAAGAACAACTTCTGCCGCAGGCTTGTTCTGGGTTGGGTGCATCTCTGTTGGAATACCCCTGCCGTTATCAACTATTGTAATGCTGTTATCAATATGAATCACAACCTCAATATTCTCGCAATATCCACCCATTGCCTCGTCTATACTGTTATCTACCACCTCATAGACTAAATGGTGAAATCCCTCGATACCGGTATTTCCTATGTACATAGAGGGTCTCTTCCTTACGGCCTCTAACCCTTCCAGTACCTTTATTTTAGACGCATCATATTGTTCCTGTTCTTCCATTTTCCCTCGCTTTTTTAGATTATTTTAACCACAGAGGCACAGAGTGAATCACAATTATTCATTTGAAAATCTCCGTAGCTCACCCTCCCCCTACCCCCCTCCCGTCAAGGGAGGGGGGCACCGGGTGAGGGGGTCTTATATTCATCATCCTTGTTACTTTTGTTGTTTGTTTTTACTCCGCCTCCTGAACCCTCATTGGCATTACTATACATAATGAATCAGGGTCGCTTTCCTGTTTGATTATACAGGGGCTTAGATTGGTCTGCATATTAAATGTGACGTCTTCGTCCTCCATTGAGTCAAGGGCCTCAATGAGATATTGATGGTTGAGGCCAAGTGTAATCCCGGGTCCTTTGTAATTTAAATCAACCTCTTCTGTGGCCTCTCCTATCTCCTGGTCCCTGGACCTGAGCACTGCCTTTCCCTCTGTAAATTCTATCAGTATTGCCTTGGTCTTTTCCCTGGACATTACAGAAACCCTTTTTACTGCATTTATGAAATCGAGCCTGTTTACCTGTACCTCATGCTCTCCCTTCTGTGGTATTACCTGTTTGTAATTAGGATAGGTTCCTTCTATTAGTCTTGATGTCAGATATACATCTCCCCCCTTAAAGAATAGAAGTTTATCTCCTATACCAATCTTGAATTCTCCTTCTGTATCCATGAATCGGCGTATCTCATTTAATGTCTTTTTGGGAATAACTATCTGTTGTCCTTCCTCTCTTTTTTCATAAGAGGCATTGCCGCCTTTAATAGTCCTGCCGCATACAGCAAGCCTATGACCATCCGTTCCAATCATTTTTAAGTTTATTAACTTATCCTCCCCTTCTTCTATCTCAAGCAGCGCGCCGTTAAGTACCTGCCTTGCCTCTGCCTCAGGTATGGAAAAGAATATCTTTCTTATCATCTCTTTAAAAACACCGGTCTCTGTAGCTAACATACTTTCTTCAGTCATCTCAGGCAGAGAAGGGTAATCCTCTGTAATAAACCCGCTAATCTTAAAAATGCTTTTCCCTGCCCTGATTATTACATGCTTCCTGTCTTCTACTTCAAAAGAAACATCACCTGACGGCAGCTCTCGTATAATCTCAAACATCTTCTTGCCTGCTACAACTATCCCGCCGCTATTAATTATCTTAGCCGGATATAATCCCTGTACCCCTATATCAAGGTCAGTGGCAGTTATTGAGATTTTTGATGTATCCCCGCTTCCTTCAATCTTTATATTTGCACTCATGGGTATAGAGCTTTTTCTCTCAACAATCCCCTGCACACGCTGTAGTGCATGGAAAAAAACATCCTTTGCAATCTGAAATTTAAGGTTTGAACCCTGTATGTGACTCTCCATCTCAGCTCCCCTCCTTTATCTTCTTAATAATCTCTTCAAGTAAAAAGTTTGTATTATTGTCCTTAATCTTTTGCTGTTCTATTATATTGCATGCATAAATTACTGTTGAATGGTCTTTTCCTCCGAATAGTCTTCCAATCTCCGGAAACGACATCTTGAGCAGTTCCCTGCACAGGTACATGGCTATCTGCCTCGGGACAACAAGTATCTTTGTCCTCTTCTTTGATTTAAGGTCTGAAAGCTTTACGTTAAAATGTGCTGTAATTGCCTTCTGAATCTTTTCCGGTGTTATCTTTTCTTCCTTTTCCCTGATTATGTCTTTGAAAACCCGTTTCGCCATTTCAGGTGTAAGCTCCTGCCCTGTAAGAGAGGAAAAAGCTCCTAATCTAATCAAAGCCCCTTCTAATTCCCGGACGTTTGTCTTGATATTTTCCGCAAGAAACAAGGCAATATCATCAGAGAAATGTATATTTGGAAATTCACCGACTGCCTTCTTTTTTATAATTGCGACCCTTGTTTCCAGGTCCGGAGGTTGTATGTCTGCCAGTAGTCCCCACTCGAATCTTGAACGTAACCTCTCGTCAATGTTATGTATATCTTTTGGAAATTTATCGCTTGTAATTACTATCTGTTTGTGTGCTTCATAAAGGGTATTGAACGTATGAAAAAACTCTTCAACAGTCCTTTCCTTTCCTGCTATAAACTGTATATCATCCATTAACAATATGTCTGTGTTATTCCTGTATTTACCCCTAAGTTCTACTGTCTTGTCGTTTAATATTGCCTGTATAACCTCATTCGTAAATTGTTCAGAAGAGACGTATAGTATTCTTAAAGATGGTTTTGTGTTTAGAATGTGATTTCCTATTGCATGTAACAGATGTGTTTTTCCAAGCCCAACCCCGCTGTAAATAAATAACGGGTTATATACCTTGCCTGGAGATTCTGCAACAGCCCTTGTTGCAGCGTGGGCAAACTGATTACTTGGTCCTACAACAAAAGATGAAAAGGTATATTTGGGATTTAATTTATCATCCCTTTTTTTCTTGAACGATGTAGACGGTGCTATGTTTTCAGCAAGCTCCTTTTTTAAGTCCTCGCATACAACAAATTCTATGATTAAATTATCAATGCCTGTAACCTTTTTTAAGGTAGTTTCTATAACTTCTATAAAATGATCCTTTAGCCACTTACCGAGAAAAGCACTTGGAACACCTATTTCTACTATATTTTCGTGAAAAGAATGGAGTTTGGTTGACCTGAACCAGTTTTCATAACTCTGTCTTGTAAGGGTATTCTCTATCTCTTTAAGACTCAGTTCCCAGATATCCATTTAATATCCATTCATGTCAATTTATACTTAGTGTATTTGATTTTTAACTTAGTTATTCACAGGTTTTTAACAGGTGTTAATAACTGATTTAACCTTATTTTTCAAAAAGATACTTATTTTTATGCTGTCTTAAATTTTATGTCTCAGGATTAAAAATGAGGATTACATACTATAACAGACTCAAAATTTAAAGGCAATACCTATTCCGGATAAACCGGTCACTTTATACACAGTTTTATCTCAATTAAATTTTTTTGTTTTACAATTAGTTATATAGTTTTTCCACATAATACCGGCTATTACTAAGACTACTATGTTTTTAATATAAAAAGAAATGTAAAAGAATAATACTTGATCTTATCTTCTTACATAATCTCTATATATGAAGATGTTTTAATATTTAATAGCCATTCTTTGTATGTTTTTTCTGTTTTTTCCTGTATAAGCATATTGTTTACATCTTCCCTTATATCATTCAATGACCTATAATCTATAGTTTTTCTGTCCAATACCTTTAAAATATAAAAGCCTGATCCGGTTGTAATAACATCACTTACTTCATCTTTATTCATATCAAACGCCGCTTTATCTAATTCTTTCAAAAGATGGCCCTTTTTAACGTACCCGGAATTTTCATTTACATTAACCTCTGGAATCCCTTTAAATGACCTTATAATTTCACTGAAGGACTTATTATTATTCTTAGAATCCTTCAGCATATCTTTGATCCTTTTTTCTAATGTTTGAACTGCCTCTGGGGAATCTGATGATTTGAAAGGTATTTGAATATAAGCAATTTTTATCTCTTCCGGGAGTAAAAATTTCGTCTTATTAGCAATATAATAATCTTCAATTTCTTTGTTGTTTATAGTTATTTTTGATTTTACCTCTTTATTAACAAGTTTCAGAATGATCAGTTGGTCTCTCAGGTCCTTCTTATATTTCTCAATAGAGGATCCGTCTCTTAATAAAGCATCTTCAAATTCCTTATCGTTCCTGAATGAATTAACCCTTTTTATGTCCTCAATAGCGGATAATATTTCAGACTCAGATGCTATTAAACCTTTTTTCTGTGCTGTTTGTAGCTGAAGTTTTTTTTCTATTAAAGATGAAACAGACTTATCAGGAAATAAATTTGAGCCTTCAAGTTCGCTTTCAGTTATTATCTCATTATTTACAATTGCAATAATTTTATCTTCAAAAGATTTTGCAAGACCTTCGGAGAAGGTAAAAAGAAGGATAGCTGTTGAAGCTATTAAAAATAAATTATATAAGTTTACATGTTTCAAGCAAAAATCTCCATAGCTCACCCTCCCCCTAACCCCCTCCCGTCAAGGGAGGGGGGCCTTATATTCTCATCCATTATTATTTTATTTCCGGATGACCCTGCGGCATCTCTGGAGAACCCTGTTTTAATAATTCTTCGTTTATTGTAATCTTTGCCTTTGATTTTAATCCTGCAACCATAGAATCAAAGGAATCTTTTCTTCTTTTGTTTATTAGTTTGTTTTCCAAATCTTTTTTAACCTCATCAAAGCCCCTTGCCTTACCCTCTTTTTTATCTATCAGCTTTATAATGTGGAAACCATATCTGGTTTGAACAAGGTCACTCACCTCACCCTTTTTTAACTTAAATGCTGCATCTTCAAACTCAGGTACCATCATCCCCTTGGAAAAGAATCCTAAATCTCCACCCTTTACCTTACTTCCATGATCAATGGAGTATGCCTTTGCCATATCCTCAAACTTGGCGCCGGATTTAATTTTATTTTTTATCATATCTGCCTCTTCACGGCTTTTTACTAATATATGAGCTACCCTGACATCAACAGGATTTTTTGCCTCTTCAGGATTTTCATTATAATATTTTTTCAGGTCTTCTTCACTGACCTTTGCCTTTTCATCTATCTCTTTTTTGAAAAATCTTTCAACAACAACCCTCTTCTTCATCTCTTCAATAAATTTTGCAGTCTCCTTATCTTTATCTATGCCGCTCTTTAATGCCTCCTGATAAAGTAACTCCCTGACTATTAGGTTATCAAGAAAACCTTTTTTAGTCTGAAGGTCAACGTCCCCTCCATGTGCCAATTGCGGAACTTCTTTAAGCCTCTCATTAAAATCAGATAGAGTTATCTTTTCATTATTAATCTTGGCTACAACAGTATCACTGCCTCCGCCCCCACTTTTCGATGTTTTTTCTCCCTTTTCACAAGCAGTGGAAATGAAAAGCAGACTACATGCAACTACATATACAAAAATCTTTTTTCTCATCATAGCTCCTTTGGAAATTGTTAAATTGTACTTTTGAATCAGATAATTTAAACATAACGTCCCACAACTTTCAAGCAGTTTATTATATCAGCAAAAATTTCATTGATTCCTTTTTCAGTCTCCTTATCTTTTTTATTTTTTAATAATAGAAATGTAAAATCTGAGATAAACCGTACCCTTCCCGGAAAAGTCTGTAAGAGTGATTTAGTTATTTCTGCATTAATATTTGAGTTCTTGTAAACCGTAAAAAATATACCATCTTCTCCCTTTTCAATCTTTTCAACTTTTGAGGCAACAGCGATTATTTTTACATCCATGACCCGGAAAAGATTTTCTACCTGAGGAGGTAATACCCCATATCTGTCAACCATTTCATCTTTTAATGATTTAAGTGCATCTTCTTCTTTTACAGATGCAAGCCTCTTATAAAAGGAGAGTCTTTGTGAAGAGCTTTCTATATAATTTTCCGGGATAAATGCAGATATCTGAAGATTCAGCACAGGATTAATATCTTCCGACACTTGTTCTCCCCGCATCTTTTTTACAGCATCTTCAAGCATCTGGCTGTATAATTCAAAACCCACAGATGATATGTGTCCTGACTGGCTTTTCCCAAGGAGATTACCGGACCCGCGAATTTCAAGGTCTTTGATGGCAAGTTTGAAACCCGCGCCAAGCTCTGTTAACTCCTGTATAGCCTTTATCCTCTTCCTTGCATCTCCTGTAAGGGAATCCTCTCCCGGTACCAAAAGATAAGCATAAGCCTGATGACCGGACCTTCCAACTCGTCCCCTGAGCTGATACAATTCTGAAAGACCGAACAGGTCAGCCCTGTTAATTATGATAGTATTGGCTGAGGGTATATCAAGCCCTGATTCAATTATGGCTGTACAGACCATAAGATTATATTCACCATTAATAAATTTAATCATGACATCTTCAAGTACGCTTTCCTTCATCTGACCGTGTGCAACACCAAGTTTTGCCTCCGGTATAAGGTCCTGTAAGAATGCGGCGATGCCGTTAATGCTTTCAACTCTATTATGAACAAAGAAGACCCTGCCGCCGCGTGAAAATTCCCGCAAGATAGCAGAGTGGATTATCCTTTTGTCAAAAGGGGCAACCACAGTTCGTATTGCAAGGCGGTCTTCGGGCGGTGTCTCAATAATGCTGAGGTCCCTTATACCAAACAGAGACATCTGAAGAGTTCTTGGTATTGGGGTTGCAGAAAGTGTTAGGACATCTATAGTCTTACGCAATTGTTTTAGTTTTTCTTTTTGTGCCACACCGAAGCGCTGTTCCTCATCCACTACAACAAGACCAAGGTTTTGGAAACATACGTCCTTCTGGAGAAGCCGCTGGGTTCCTATAATAATATCAACCGTCCCATCAGCAATACCTTTTATTATTTCTTTCTGTTCCTGAGCAGTACGGAAACGGGAAAGCATTTCTACTTTAAGCGGAAAAGCAGCGAACCTTTGTGAAAAGGTTTGAAAGTGCTGCTGGGCCAGAAGGGTCGTAGGAACAAGTATAGCCGCCTGTTTGTTATCAATTACAGCCTTACAAGCGGCCCTGAGGGCAACCTCTGTCTTTCCATATCCAACATCTCCACACACCAGGCGGTCCATTGGTTTGTGAGACTCCATATCCTTTTTAACGTCTTCAATAGCAGATAACTGGTCAGGGGTCTCCTCATATTCAAAAGATGTCTCAAACTCCTTTAGCATGTAGTTATCATTTGAATACGCAAACCCCTCCATCAGTTCCCTTGCAGCATATAGCTCAACAAGTTCAGAGGCAATCTCGTCTACGGCCTTCTGAACACGCTTTCTGGTATTCTCCCACCTTGTACTCTGTAGTTTATCTATATGCGGTACATGCCCTTCTGACCCTACGTATTTCTGAACAAGCTCCAGTTTATCAACAGGTACATATACATAATCACCACCGGCAAATAATATTGATAAGAAGTCCCCCTCACCCCCGCTCAGGGCCTTTCGCTTTAAACCATCGTATTGCCCGACACCGTGGTACACATGTACTACGTAATCCCCGGGCTTTATGTCCTGAAATGATGAGATAAATGAGCGGGCATTAGGTTTTGCAGTAGGTCTCCTCTTAACCCTTTTTCCAAGTATCTCTTCCTCTGTAACCAGTATTATTGGACCTTCAGGATATACGAAACCGGAAGAGATGTTTCCATAAGTAGCTATGATTGGAATTATCCCATCTTTGTTGAATATTAGTGAGGCCAATCCTTCCGGCGGCTTTACAGTTGCAGGAATGTCATGCTCTTCCATCACATCACGCAGGCGTTGGGCCTGCCCTTCTGTTGGAGAGATAAGGATGACAGAGAAGTCTTTTCTAAGGCTCTCTAATTTTTTCAGGGCTGCCTTAAGTGGAGACTGGTCGCGTCTGGTTTCTAAGAATAAATCTGATGATGTACTTACAGATATGTTCAGAGTATTTTCAATTTTTAACGGTTCTATGATGATGCCGGTGTTTAATCTCTTGATATAATCTGAGACTTCTTCTGAAGATAAGTATAGCTGATATGGTTCCATAATACCGGACCTATTTTCTGATAAATCTCCGTAGGTATCCCAAATCTGTTTCCAATATTCATCTGCAATACTTTTTATCTCATTTATTTCATCTAAAACCACAATCTTCTTTTCCGGCAGGTAATCCATTAAAGAGCTTTGGGATGATGACAATTCTTTTGCCGGCATGATTGAAGAGTTATCTATAAGTGTAATCGTCCTCTGTGTATCCGGGTCAAAGGTACGTATTGATTCAATCGTATCACCATATAATTCAATACGAACAGGGGATGCCTCTCCATGTGAAAATACATCAATAATCCCGCCCCTGACACTAAAGAAGCCGCGTCCTGTAACAATCTCAGAAGGCTCAAACCCGAACCTGACCAGATGTTCAATAAAAGAATCCCGCTCAATCTGCATCCCTGTCCGTATACCAATCACTGAATCAATCAGGGATTCCGGAGAGGCAGTCCGCAGCATCAGTGATTGTACCGGAATTATATATATGCCGTTAACACCATTTAATAACGCATTATATGCAGACATCCTGCTGTTAATAATATCCGGATGGGGAGGAATATTGTCATAAGGAAGCAGCTCCCAGAAAGGGATTAAGAAGACAGGAATGTTGTCAGAGGGTGCTGCACTTATTCCCCTTACTTTGACGGGAGGGGGCGAGGGGGAGAGTGAGCGAATGTCATTATCTGAAGAAAATAACCAGGAAGAATAAAACCTGATGTCAGTTAATAATTGTTCAGCCTTCTCCGGCGTTGATGTTATAACAACGACTGACCTCTTGAACTCTTTAAACAACAGCGATAAAAAAAGGTCCCTCGAAGAACCCCAGAGGCCTGAGATTGTTTGAACTTTATTAGAAGAAATAACTTCTTTGATTACTTCAGAGAATGGAAACATTAAGATGAATCAGTTGTTATTGTTTTATTTGGAATATAGAAAAATTGAGTTTCATTTTACTCTCAGGAGTCTAAGGCGTCAAGAGGAGGAGATTCACATTTGATCATCCCATGTTTTCGTGACCAATATTGACATCAGACATCAGTTTGAACTTCTTCAGCTTTTGTCGGTTAATGCCGGGACGGTGGAGGTAAGGACAACCCTGTTCTTACCCAGACTTTTTGCCATGTACATGGCCTGGTCGGATAATTTCAGGAGTTCGATCTCGTCTTTTGCGTGTTCAGGATAACCTGCAATACCAAAGCTCGCTGTAATTCTCAGGCACAACCCATCGTCAGTGAGGAACGTATGATTATTAATATCTTCCTGGATACGTTTTGCAATACTTAAGGCTACATCAACCGGAGTATGAGGTAATACTATAACGAACTCATCACCGCCGTAACGGGATATAATATCCACATCTCTTAATGCATTTAATAACAGCCCCGCTACCTCAACTAGTGTTTTACTGCCGGCGAGATGCCCGTGTCTGTCATTGACAAGCTTGAATGAGTCCAGATCAAGAAAAATCACAGAAAACCTTGAATTATATCTCCTGCTCCTTTTTAACTCAGAATTAAGCGCCCTATACAGATACCTTAGATTAAAGAGTTTTGTGAGGTCATCTGTTACAGCAAGATTTGCCATCCTTTGATAAAGGTCGGATCGCTCAATTGCAATAGCAGCCTGGTCTATCAACTTCAGCATGAGTTCTTTGTCTTTTTTTGTAAATGGTGTTCGGTTCTTTTTATTGATTATCTCAAGGACGCCGATGGTCTTCTTTTTATTTATTATTGGAATGCACATTACATCTCTGGGGATAAAACCCTTATTATGTTCTTTGTAATAAATTGAAAAGCGTTTACTGTTGGGAACATTATGTACAATCAAAGGCTTTCCATTTTCAGCGACCCATCCTGCAATGCCTTTCCCGCTTGTTATGCGGCGGCTGCTCTGTCCCTCCATCTGTCGGCCCTTTGTTATTGCATAGTACAGGTCATTTCTTTCTACATCCGACAAAAGAAGAGACCATGACTCGGAAGATACCAGTTTATGTACATTTTCCATAATGATATCTAATACCTTATCAACTTCAAGTGTGGATGTCAGGGCTTTCCCAACGCTTATGAAAAAGGAGAGTTCTTTTTTCATCTGCTGCAGGACTGATTTAAGTTCTGTGTTTTCCTGTTTCAGATTCACTCAAAAATCCTCTCCGGCGGGGTAAGAAAACCCCGCCTATCCAATTTCACGAGGATAGGCGGGACATTACTGTCCAGCTGATTTTCATTGCCATTTGTGAACCCTCGGTTCATGAGGGTTCATCCGAAAATGACCCCAAGTAAGCAGTAAGCAGTTAGCAGATAAAGACTGCCTTTCCTGTTTACTGCTCACTGCTTACTGTTTACTATTTTCATTTCCCTTTGTGAGCGCCCCGCTCATGAAAGTTCATCCGACTATCCCGTAACTATTAAGCCCCGTGACATTTTTTATATTTTTTGCCGCTGCCGCATGTACAGGGGTCATTACGCCCGACCTTTTGGGCGTGTGCCTGAGAAGGTTTTGGACCGGAGGATTCCCCTCTGTTTAGGTGCATAGCCTGTGGTTTGGGCTTAGGCATCACAGGAGCAAGAACAGCACGGCGTACAGGTCTTGCAGCAGGATTCTGGGTAACCGGCTGTTCAGCAGGAATTGGAGTACTAACGGTATCTATTTGTTGTACAGGGTCACTCGCCGCGGACACTGCCATCTGGCCCGACTCATCAGGTAGTGTATCAGCAAGTTTATATAACGGCTGAGGTGATTCTTGATGTATAGGTTGAGGTGTTGTGGTTTCCGGTTGATGATGTGGTGCGTGTTGATGCTGGTGCTGATGTTGATGCCCATGTGCGTGTGCATGGGCTGCCGGTTCTTCCCGTACCAATTGTATCTTAAATAACCTCTCAAGGGTCTCTGATTTAACTCTTGCTATCATATCATTAAATAGATCAAATCCTTCCCTCTTGTATTCATTCAACGGGTCCTTCTGCCCGTAACCTCTTAATCCGATTCCCTCCTTCAGGTGATCCATACCGAGGAGGTGGTCCTTCCATTGTGCATCAACAACCTGGAGGAGGACTATCTTTTCAAGCTGTTTCATAACCTCAGGACCATATTCATTCTCTTTATTTTTGTACAACTGGTGAATCTTCTCTAATAATATCTCCCTTAATCCGTCCACCCCGCTATTTGAGGTATCTAACTCGTCATCTTTTATTTCAAGGGAGAACTGTCTGTGAAGTGATTCAAGCAGGCCCTTCATATCCCAATTCTCAGAATATGTATCTTTTCCGCAGTATACAGCAAGCATGTTGTCCAGAACGTCATCTACCATATCTGATACCATGTCAGCAAGACCTTCTCCCTGAAGAATCTGTCTCCTCTGGCCGTATATGACCTCTCTCTGCTGGTTCATAACATCATCATACTCAATGAGGTGCTTTCTTATATCAAAATTGTGTGCCTCAACCTTTTTCTGTGCACCTTCTATGGCCTTGCTGACCATCCTGTGTTCAATAGGTGTCCCTTCTTCCATGCCGAGTCTGTTCATCAATGAGGCTATTTTATCCGAACCGAAGATGCGCATTAAATCATCTTCAAGAGACAGATAAAAGCGTGAGGAACCGGGGTCACCCTGACGGCCTGACCTTCCGCGAAGCTGATTATCAATACGCCTTGACTCATGCCTTTCCGTTCCTAGGATGTGAAGGCCGCCGAGCTTTATAACGTCTGCCTTTTCCGTTTCACAAAGTGCCTTATATTTATTATGAATCTTAAATTTTTCTTCCTGGGGGATTTCCTGATGCTTAAGTATTTCATGTTTTGCAAGAAAGTCCGGGTTACCGCCCAACAATATATCTGTACCTCTTCCGGCCATGTTTGTGGCAATAGTTACAACGCCTTTTCTTCCGGCCTGTGCGACTATTTCTGCCTCAAGTTCATGAAATTTTGCATTAAGGACTGTATGTTTAATACCCTTTTTCTTTAACAGAGCTGAAAGCTTTTCTGATTTTTCTATAGAAACAGTTCCCACCAGGGCCGGCTGTCCCTTTTCATTCAGTTCTTTTATCTCTTCAACAATGGCATCAAACTTTTCCCGCTCGGATTTATATACCAGGTCCGAGTTATCAATACGGATCATGTTCCGGTTAGGCGGAATAACAACAACCTCGAGGTTATATATCATTTGAAACTCTTCAGCCTCTGTATCAGCAGTTCCGGTCATACCGGCCAGCTTATTGTAGAGCCTGAAATAGTTCTGGAATGTAATGGTTGCGAGGGTCTGGTTTTCCTTTGCTATAGTGACATTTTCCTTTGCCTCTAGCGCCTGATGGAGACCGTCACTGTATCTTCTCCCAGGCATGAGTCTGCCTGTAAATTCATCTACAATAAGTACCTCGCCGTCTTTTACCACATAATCCACATCACGCTTGAATATGACATGTGCCTTCAATGCCTGTGTGACGTGGTGTACCATGTCAATGTTTGATAAGTCGTATAGATTGCTGAGGCCGAGTAAATCTTCTACTTTTGCATTGCCCTCTTCAGTCAATGCCACTGTCCTCGTCTTTTCTTCTACTGTATAATCTGATGTTTCGTGGAGTTGGGGGATAATCCTGTTTATCTTATAATACTTGTCTGTTGATTCATCTGTTGACCCTGAAATTATTAGCGGGGTCCTTGCCTCATCAATTAATATGCTGTCTACCTCGTCAACTATTGCGTAATTCAGTTCCCGCTGGACAAACATAGCAGCATCAAACTTCATGTTATCACGCAGGTAATCAAACCCATATTCATTGTTTGTACCGTAAGTTACATCAGAACCATAAGCAATCTGGCGTTCATTATCAGGCATATCGTGCTGTATAATCCCGACCGTAAGGCCAAGGAATGTGTAAATCTCACCCATCCACTGACTGTCACGTTTTGCCAGGTAATCGTTTACAGTAATAACATGAACACCTTTTTTAGGGAGTGCATTAAGATACACAGGCAATGTAGCAACCAGTGTTTTACCTTCACCTGTCTTCATCTCTGCTATCTTGCCTTCATGAAGCACCATACCGCCGATAAGCTGTACGTCAAAATGCCTCATGCCGAGGACCCGTTTTGATGCCTCACGAACTACTGCAAATGCCTCAGGCAGGATGTCATCAAGTGTCTTTCCTGCGGCAAGGGCTGATCGGAACTCATCCGTCTTCTGTCTCAGGGAACTATCAGACAGGGCTGAGATTGAAGATTCAAGGGAGTTGATACGATCTACAGTTGACTGAAGGCGTTTTATTTCCCTATCGTTTCTTGAACCTATTATCTTTTTAAAAATGCTTCCAAACATAAATTTCCTCTATATAGTTCATCCGAAAATCAACCCCATCCCCACCCTAACCCTCCCCTTGAAGGGGAGGGGATAAAAACTAAGCACCCTCTCCCTCAGGGAGAGGGTCCGGGTGAGGGTGGGGTTGTTTCATCCTGAGCCTCATTTTCATGTACCT